>NZ_JAPNUG010000030.1:0-63960 GCF_036631435.1 Ralstonia sp. 1B3
GCAACGTTCAGCGTCGGTTGACCCAACTCGCGGAAGATGCCCACGTCCACCAGCCCCGGCACCTTCTTGAGCTGCGCCTGGATGTCGTTGGCCTTGGCTTCGAGCACGTTGAGGTCGTTGCCGAACAGCTTGACCGAGTTTTCGCCCTTCACGCCTGACAGCGCTTCATCCACGTTGTCCTGGATGTACTGCGAGAAGTTGTATTCGATGCCCGGGATCTTCTCCAGATGCTTGGATAGCCGTTCGACGAGTTGCTCCTTCGTCATGCCGGCAGGCCATTGGTCGGGCGGTGCGAAATACAGGCCGTATTCCTGGTTGAACACGCCCGTGGAGTCGGTGCCGTCGTCCGGGCGGCCGATCTGCACCGAAACCTGCTTGATTTCCGGCTGCTTGACGAAGTACGCGCGCAGGTCGCTCGCGACGGACGCCGAGTAATCGAGGTCGACCGTATTGGGCAGCGTGATGCGTAGCCACAGGTTGTTTTCTTCGAGCGTGGGGAGGAACTCCGTGCCGAGGAACGTGGCGCTGTACAGCGTCAGCAACAGTGCCGTGATGGCCGTGGCAAAGACGGCCATCGGCCGCGCGATCAGCTTGCGCAGCAGGGGCTTGTACCAGCGCAGGATCGCCGTGATGAACGCCGGCGAATGCGGATGCAGCGTCTTGCCGAACACGAACGACGTGGTAGCCGGCACGAACGTCAGGCTCAGCACGATCGACGCCATCAGCGCAAAGCCCATCGTGAACGCCATTGGCTTGAAGATGATGCCCTCCACACCGCCGATGAAGAACAGCGGCGAGTACGCCACGATGATGATGCCGGTGGAAAAGATCATCGCGCGCTGCACTTCGCTGGTCGCCTTGACGATGGCGTCATCCAGCTTCTCGGCACCTTCTTCCAGGTGCCGCATGATGTTTTCCATCACGATCACGGCCGCATCGACAATCACCCCAAAGTCGATCGCCCCGAGCGAAATCAAGTTGGCCGGCACATGGAAGTGCTCCATGCTGATGAACGACACGCACAGCGCCAGCGGAATCACCGCCGCCACCACGGCCGCCGCCCGGAAGTTGCCCAGGAAGACGAACAACACCGCTAGCACGAGGGAGATGCCCACCACCAGCGTGTGTTCGACCGTGCCCATGGTGATGTCGAGCAACACCTGGCGGTCATAGAACGGCTTGATCTGAACGCTCTTGGGCAGAATGCCGTTGTTCAGCTCCGCCACCTTCTCGCGCACCTTGGCGAGCACCTCGCTTGCGTTGGCGTCGCGCTTGAGCAGCACAATGCCTTCGACCACGTCGGGCTGGTCGTTGTATTGCACTTGGCCAAGGCGCTGCACGTTGCCGACTTCCACCTCGGCAATATCGCGCACGCGCACCGGCACGCCGTTGTTGGCGGCCACAACCACGTTGCGGATGTCGTCCACCGTCTGCAGCAGGCCGACGCCGCGCACGACGAACTGCTGCTCGCCGTCGCGCAGCAGGTTGCCGCCGGTGTTGTTGTTGGCGTTGCCGATGGCCGTGATGAGCTGCGACAGCGTGATGCCGTACGACTGCAGCTTCGCCGGCGACGGCACGATGTGGTACTCCTTCACCTTGCCGCCGAAGGAGCTGACATCGGCCACGCCCTGCACATGCTTCAGCTCTTTGGTGATGTCGTAGTCCTGGTAGCTCTTGAGCGTGGTGAGGTCCACGCCGTCGCCAACGAGGCGAAAGCGCATGATCTCGCCCGTGGCGTCCGAGTCGGGGCTCAGCGACGGCTGCACGCCAGGCGGCAGGTTGGCTGCGGCCACGTATTGCGCGAAGTTCTGCCGCGCCTTGAAGCTGTCGGTGCCTTCCTTGAACTTGAGCGTCACGACCGACAGGCCGAACAGCGATACCGAGCGGAACGACTGCACGTCGGGCACGCCGGCCAGCGCGTTTTCGATCGGGATGGTGATCTGCTGTTCGACTTCGGTTGTGCTGCGGCCCGGCCATTGCGTGATGGCCTGCACCGACAGCGGCGCCACGCCCGGATACGCCTGCAGCGGCAGTTCGCGGAAGGACAGCACGCCGGCCACCAGCAGCGCGATCGCCAGGAAGACGATCAGCAGCCGGCGCTTGAGGATGCCCGCGATGGGGTTGAAGCCCATGCCTACGCTCCTGCCTTGACGATCATCTCGTTGAGCAGCGCGGCGCCGCGCACCACCACTTGCGACGAAGCTTCAAGCCCGGCTGTCACGGCGAAGTTGCCGTCGGTGCCGGTGTCCTTGCCGTGCACTTCCACGCGCTTGAAGTGCGTGGCATCGCTCTGCACGATCACGTAGTAACTGCCGTGGTCTTTCACCAGGGCGGACTTCGGCACCACCGTGGCCTGGCCGCTTCCGGTCTGGATGCGCGCCGTGGCGTACATCTCGGGGCGCAGCAGGCCGTCGGGATTCGGCACGTCGCAGCGCACCGTCAACGTGTGCGTGGCCGGGTCGATGTTCGGGGCGATAAAGCTCACGCGGCCCGTGAACTCGCGGTCCGGATACGCCGATGTGTGCAGCGAGATCGGCTGGCCGATGCGCACGCTGGCAATGTCGTTTTCATACACATTGCCGGTGAACCACAGCACGCGTATCGACGATGCTCATGAACGAATCGCCCACGTTCAGGAAGGCGCCCGGATCCATGTTGCGCTTGACGATCGTGCCCGAGATGGGCGCGCGCAGCGTCAGGTGTTCAGCGGGGGTGCCGCGCTTGGCAATCTGCGCGACATCGGCATCGGACATGCCCAGCACGTGCAGGCGGCCCGCGGCGGACTGCACCGTGGCGTCGGCATCGTCCTGCAGATCCTTCATGTTGGAACCCTTGAGCTGGCGGGCAGTATTCAGCGCCAGCAGGTATTCCTTCTGCGCGGAGATGAAATCCGGTGCGTACAGCTGGGCAATCGGCTGGCCCTCGCGCACCTGCGCACCTTCGAACAGGAGGATCTGGTCCAGCCGCCCGGCCACGCGCGCCGAGGCCAGCTTGGTGCGCTCGGCGTTGTAGGCGAGCTTGCCCGGCGTGGACAGCTCCACCGGCACCGCTTGCTGGCCGACCTGTGCGACCTTCACCTGCTGCGGGTCGAAGCCGCCGGCCGGAATTTCAACGGCGTCGGGTTTCGGACGCGACGCGGCAGCCGGCGCAGAGGCCGGACTTGCCGCAGGTTTCGCGGTCTCGGCCGGCACGGCGGCAGGCCACTTGCGTCCGACGACCACGCCCGCAGCCAGTGCTGCGGCCAAGGCGATGACTGCAACAACGGGAGAGAACTTCTTCATGATGTTATTGAGCTTGAACCGGCGAGCGGCCGGTGGCCGCGAGCAGCGCGTGATAGGCCTGCAAGGCCGTGGCCTGTGCCTGCGCGACCGACAGTTCGGCGTTCTTGAGCGCGCCCTGTGCCGTGAGCAGGTCGTTGAAATCGGCGTTGTTGCTGGCGTAGTTGGTCATCGTGACGCGATACGCCGCCAGCGCCTGCGGCAATTGCCGCTGCTTGTTGAAGTCGAGCTGCGCAAGCGTCTGGCGCAGCGTGTTGTAGGCGGTATCGACCGCCAATAACGTCTGCTGGCGCACCGACACGTCATTCGCCTCGGTGGCAATCTGGCTTTCCACCGCCTGGTTCACGCCGTACTTTTCCTTGGTCAGGAACCAGAACGGAATGATCACGTCCAGCTCGATCTGGTAGCTGTTCGGGCGCACGCCATATGGCGGGTTGTCGGTGGTGACGGTGGCGATGACCTGGAAATCGGGCAGGTACGCCTTGCGCGCCAGCGTCACGCTCTTGCGCGCGGCGTCCATCAGCTCGGCCGATGCCTTGATCGACGGGTGCTCGCGCAGCGCCTGGTTTTCCAGCTCGGGCAGTTCCTCCGGCAGATGCACGGACTCGTCGTCAGCGCGCAGCACGAGCGGGAAGCTCGGCTCCTTGCCGATGAGCGTGTTCAGTGTCTGCAGCGTGGTGTCGTACTGGCGTTGTGCGGCAAACAGGTCGTTCTGCGCGCTGCTCTGCATGACCTGCGCGTTGAGGAAGTCGGCGTAGGCGGCGGCGTTGTTGGCGTAGCGCACACGCGTGATCTGCTTGACCTGTTCCAGGCGCGTGATGGTCAGCTTCTGTACGTCGATCTGTTTCTGCAGCGCGATCGCCTGGTAGTACGTGGTGGAAAGCTGCGCGTAGAGCTGCAGGTACAGCGCGTCGTTTTGCGCGTTCAGCGATTCCGCCTGGCGATCGGCAATCTCGGCCGCCAGCGCTTTCTTGCCCGGAAACGGGATCTGCTGCGTCAGGTTGTACTGGCTGCCGCCTGCGCGGTTGACCGCCAGCGGGAATCCCTTGGGGATGCTGTTCCAGATGTAGCCGAGCTGCGGGTTGTTGGGCGACGCAAGCTGCGGCGGTATCGACTTGGCCGAGAGGTAGTTATGGCGTGCCTGGATCAGCTGCGGGTTATTGCCTTTCAGCTCCTGCAACAGTTCGACCAGGTTGAAGCCGGCGCCCGTCACGCCTGGCACGGAAGGCTTGATCGGCGGCATGGTCGCGACCGGCATGCTCGCCACAGCCGGGGCCGATGCCGGCGTGGCTGCCCAGGCAGCGGCAAATGGCAGGCAGGCCACCGCGCACAGCACGGCCCTTACCCGTGGATGGAACGCACCCCGATGTTTCACTGCAGCAGACTCCCCTTGAGACGGGAGCGTTTTTACCGACGCGATCTTTCAAGCGCCTTTCACGACTCGGCAAGCCGTCAGGGTGTTAGAAAAACGCGCAAAAACGCGCCCAGCGGCGGCAGTCTGCGACAGTTGTATGACAAGACATGGCGGGCGTCTCAGGCTGGCGCAAGGGGGCATGGCATGCCGACGCGGGCAGCCAGTGCATCGCGCGTGGCCTGCAAGCTGGCGATGCGGACATCGATGGCGGCAAGTTTCTCCCGCAGCAATGCCGTAACGGCGGCGTCGATGTCGGGTTGCTGCCACACCTGCGCCATCCCTTCGCCAATCTCTGCCAGCGTGAAGCCCAATTGCTGCGCGGTGCGCACGTATTGCACCAGTTCCACAGTTTCGGGCGGGTACGCACGGTACCCGTTGCTCCGGCGCCGCGCGCGGATGAGGCCGCGTGCCTCGTAAAAGCGCAGGCCATCCCGCGAGACGCCGGTGGCGGCGGCCAGGTCGCCGATGGAAAGATCGCCGGTGCGCGCATTGGAAGCGGAATTGGAAGCGGGAAGGGCAGGCATGGTGGTTTGGAGGGCTGGGAACGCCGAAGGCTTGACCTTGAGCGTACACCAGGCTTTACCGTGGCGGCTCCTTCACTTCACCTCTGGAGTTTCCCCATGGTTTCCGAATCGACCTTCCTGCGTATCGTGCGGGCCAGCGCCTGGTATGACCTGATCGTGACCGCGCCGTTTGCCACGCCGTGGACGTTCGCGCTGTTGCATCAGGCGCTCAGCGCATTGGCGCATGCGCTGGGCATCGGCAGCTTGCCGGCTTTTGAGCCGACGCATTTGCTGATGGCCAATCTGATGGGATCGGTGGTGTGCGTGTGGTCGGTGCTGCGTCTCCGACAGACGAGTGTGGCGCTCGGCCGGTACGACGCCGTGGCGCGCTGGCTGTTTGCGACGTGGCAGGCATACGCACTGGCATCGGGCGCTACGCTGCTGGTGGTGCCGTTCCTGATCGCGGAGGTTGGCTTCGGGCTGCTGCAATCGCTGCCCGTGGGCCGCGTGCCCGGGCGAGCAGGCGCGCGGGCAGCGTAACCGCGTGCGCGGTTTAGCGCGCGGCGGGGGCGCTGGCGGGTGCCTCGGGCGGCAAGCCGGCCGGGATGTACGGGCCGCCGCCCAGCACCTGCATGCGCGACAGCACGCGCAGCTGGTTGTCGAGCTTGGCCGCGTCAACAAAGCGTTTGACGTCGTCGCCGGCGCGCCGGGCCATCTCGGGCGTATCGACCCAGCCTGTCAGCGTCACCTTGCCGTCGGGGCTGGAGCGGATGCGGATCTGGCGTGTGCTGAGCGCGGTGTCCTGATCCAGCGCCGCCTTGACCTGGTACGACAGCAGCGAATCGTCGAGCATGCGTGCGCCGGTGCTGTTCGGGCTATCGCCCCACGCGCAAGCCGTAAGCAATGCTGCGGCGCCAATTGCGGCCAATACACCGGCCGAGGCTGCGACGGAGAACTGAGGGAAGCGCATCGATGCTCCTGAAGAGAGGGCGACAAGCCGACATCATAAGCCCGCCGCCCACCCAATCTGCTTAACGCGTGCGGCGCTGCCAGAGCGTCTGCGCCGCTAGCCAACCCGGTCCCACCGTTGCCACGAGCGCAATCAGCACGCCCCACAAAATGAAATTCGATGGCCGATGCCGATAGATTGGCCCAGTACGACATCGCCGCCACCATGTTGACGAAGAACAGTCCCACAGCCGCCAGCCTCGGCACGATGCCGGCCAGCATCAGAGAAGGGAAAACCAGTTCGCCGAACGTGCCGAGCGCTGCTGCCAGTGCGGGCGGCAACAGCGGCACCTTGTATTCCTCGGTGAAGAGCAGCACCGTCGTGTCCCAGTCGTGCAGCTTGGTCAGGCCGGAGCGGAAGAACACGTAAAAGAGATACGCCCGGGCGATCAACAGGATGACCGAACACAGCGTGCTTTGCGGACCGGCAAGCCGATCGAACGACGCGCGCAGGCGCGTAAGCGGGGCAAATGTCGTGGTGAGGGTGTTCATGGCGTGTCTCCAGTAGACGAGGTTGTTGGGCAGGCAGACAGTGCGAGCAGCCCCGAGCGATAGAGGCCGGACAGGCATGCAGTCAGATCAAAATCCGGCCGCTCGGCTAACGTGGTTTCGAGCGCCGCTTGAAGCGAAGTCTCGGCTTCGCAAGCGGCGAGGAACGTGGCGGTCGCAGGATCAAGATCGAGCACGGCAACGCGATGCCCGCGCACGGCAATCGCCGCGGCTTCTCCCACCCCAAGATTGATTTCATTGAGCGCGATGGTTGCGTCAGCCTGGTGCGCGCGCCAGATCGACACGACCGGCCACCGCGACGCCACCCACTGCGCACCGTTGGCCAGGCTTGCGCAGATGGTGTCTGCAGGCTGCGCGAGCAGCGTGGCGTCAGGGGCTTCAACGTGTGCGTCCGGGGCGTAATGCGCCCAATGCACGCACCATTCCAGTCGCGCCACATCGGCCAGATAGGGCACGCTCTGCGCCAATGGCGATTGCGCAATGACGTCCGGCAACGCATTCCCGTAGCGATGCAAATTCGGGGACGTAGATGCCTGCGCGGTCAGCGTGTCGCGCGCGAGCGCATCAAAGCAGTCGTCGCCGACGAGCGCGCGGCAGACGGGGTAGGCCCCCGCCAATGCGTTGCGCAGAATGGCCAGACGCGCGTTGCGGTAGATGGCGATGCCGCGCGTTTCAGCGTCGCTTACAGAATGCGTCAGTGCGCCGACGAGGTCCGCTTCCCAGTCACGCAGTCGCATGGCGCGGCTCCCGCATGACGTGGGCGTGGCGATTGAGTACCGCCTGGGCGCGTGCCGCTTCGTCCAGCAACACCTGCACGGGCGGCAGTTCAGCGTCCCATTCGATCAGGGTCGGGCGCGGGCCGTGCTTGGCAATCCACGCGTCGTACAACGCCCAGACGGGCGCATGGACGGGCGCGCTGTGCGTGTCGATCAGCATGCCGTCTTCCACGCTGAAGCCGGCCAGGTGAATCTCGCCGACCAGCGTTGGGTCGATGTCGGCGAGCACCGATTCGACGGTCACGCCGTGGTTGACGCTGTTGACGTACAGATTGTTCAGGTCCAGCAAGATGCCGCAGCCCGTGCGCCGGGCGAGGGCGGTCAGGAATGCACCTTCGGAGACGTCGTCGGCATCGACCAGCGTGCGGCAGTCGATGTATGCAGCGATGTTCTCGATCAGCAGCGGCCGCTTGAGGATGTCCTGTGCGCGCATGACGTTGGCGCAGACGATGCCGAGCGATTCGCTTGAATAGGGCAGCGGCAGCAGATCGTTGACGACCTGTGCGCCGCTGCGGTTGAAGCACAGGTGCTCGGAAATCGCGGCAGGCGCAACGGCGTCCGCCAGCGCAGCGATGGCGCGAACGTGTTCGACGTCCAGCCCATCTGCGTTGCCGAGCCCCATGCCCACGCCGTGCAGGCTCACCGGCTGGCGCTCTCGCGCGGCCAGCAGCGCTGCACGTGCGGGGCCGCCATACAGATAGTTCTCGCTGTGCACTTCCGCCCACGGGAAGCGCGCTTCCCCGTGCAGCAGGGCGGGAAAGTGCGGTGCGCGCAGGCCTGCGCCGGCGCAGGTTGGCAGAGCGGTCTGCATGGCGGTCACCCGGCGTCGCGCGTTACTTCGACGGAGCCTGCATCGTGCCGCCCATCTGCGCGCAGGTGCCGGCCGGCACGTACTTCCACGACATCGGGTCTTTGTCGATCTTCGACTGGCCTGCGCAGGCGTGGGCGCTGCCGGGGCTGGCGCAATCGTTCTGGCCGGCCTTGGCCACGCCGTAGCACTTTTCCTTGCCGGCAGCGTCGGCGGCCTGCACCGGCGTCGACAGTGCGCCGAGTGCGAGCAGGCTACCCAGGGCGGCGGCGATCATGGCGTGTTGTTTCATGTGTTCTCCTTGATTGAACAGGTGTCGTTGAACGGCTGGCAGGGCGAAATCCCTCGCCGTACGGTTCACTGCGGCATCGCGCAGAGGTGTTCCGTGCACCTTCGTCGGCGCATGGCAACGTTCCCCACGGAGAACAGAAATTTTTCGAGTTTTTTGGAGACAGGTAAATCGGCAACAAAAAAGGCGACCCGGACGGGGCCGCCTTCAGGTCGAGCAGGAAAGATTTACTTGGCGTGCGCAGCGCGGGTGCGGGCTGCCTTCTTGGCGGCAGCGGATCGGCCGGCCGCGCCCTTGGTGGCGGCGCCCTTCTTGGCCGCCGCCGAGCGCTCGCTGCTCGACCGCTTCGAAGCTGCGCTGTGCGCCTGTTTGGACAGCGCCGACTTGGACGCCGCCGAATGGCCTTCCTTCTTCAGCGTGCGTGTCGTGGTCTTGCTGCGTTTGGCCGTGGATTCCTTGCTCGCGCTGGCGTGGCTGCTTTTCTTGCCGCCGGTCTTGCTCCCGGCCTTGACGTCGTGTTCTGCCTTCTTGCGGGTGGCGGCCGACGCCTTGCCTTCCCCCGGCGGCTTGACGGCAACGCCAGAGCGGCGCGCCTTGGACAGTCCGATCGCAATGGCCTGCTTGGTGTTTTTCGCACCGTGCTTGCCTTCGCGGATGTGATCCATCTCTTCCTTCACGAAGTTGCCTGCCTGCGTTGAGGCGGCCTTGCCGTGGCGCTTGTCGGCGCGCGCACGTTCTACGGTCTTGCGTTCCGGCATGATGACGTCCTCCGTTGGGTTGGAGCGCCGGCCGGCAATGGAGTGGAACAACTCGCAGATCAGCAAACCGGCAGCGCTTACGCCAACAACCACGCAACCGGCGTACCTGCGCTGTCTGCGCGTCAGCCCACGCGGAAATGCTCGATGCTCTGTCCGGCGTTGACGGCGCGTTGCAGCCAGTCCGGCATGTCGCCCGAGCCGTCCCAGTGTTGGCCGTCGGCGCTCATGTAGACGGGGCCAACGGGTGCGGGCGGTGCGGGCGGCGGTGGCGTGTCAAAGCAGCCATGCGCCTGCAGGTCTTCGACAGACAGGCCGTACATCTGCATTTGTTCCAGGATCCAGGCGATCGCGGTGTCGCGACCCGGCGCCGGCGGGTGACCTTCCTTCATCTTGTGCGTATCTTCGGGGTTTCTGTCCGCCGGCTGCCAAAGGGGAGAGAGGCAGGGCGCGCCGGGCGCCAGCGGAAAACGCACAAGAATAACAGCAGTTGGGCCGCCCATTCGTGTTGCCGGTGGGGCGGCCTATTGCGCGTATTGCGTTATTTGGAGACGGCGGATTCGCTCTGCGACCGCAGCCACCGATATGGCGACCACCCCAGATTCATACCGGCCGCCGCCAGCAGGATCGCCGCCGCGCCCAAGACTTGCGCCAGTTGCAATCGATGTCCGAACGCAACCATGTCCACGGCGATCGCAACGATCGGATAAATGAACGACAGCGACCCCGTCAGATGCGTCGGCAGCCGCTGGATGGCGCCATAGAGCAGGATGTACATCAACCCCGTATGCACGACGCCCACGGTGACCAGCATCACCCACGCATGGGCATCGGCTGGCGGATGCGACAGGTTGGCCAGCGGCGCCAGCATCAGCACGCCGACGCACACCTGGATGAGCGCGATCAGATGCGGCGGCGTTCCGGCCAGCTTCTTGATCAGCAGCGCGGCCACCGCGTAGGCAAACGCCGCGCCCAGCGCCATCGCAATGCCCGTCAGGTAATCCGTCCCAGCGCTGGCGGCCGGTCCCACCTGCACGATCAGCACCACGCCGATGAAGGCGATGGACAGCCAGGTGAGCTTGGCTGCCGTCAGCTTTTCCGACAGAAACAGCGCGCCCAGCCCGACGAGCATGAAAGGCTGCGTGTTGTACACCGCCGTGGCAATCGAGATGGACGCGCGCGGATACGCCGCAAACAACAGCAGCCAGTTGATGACGATGGCCACGCCGCCCAGCGCGGCAATGCCGGCGCGCCGCCACGTGATCGCGCCGCGCAGCAGCCCCAGCCCTGCGCATACCACCAGCAGCGTCAGCGCCCCGAACACGCAGCGCCAGAACACAACGTCGGCCACGGGCTGGCCGGAGCGGACGACGAACCAGCCGATCGTCCCGGAAATGATCATGGCGGAGGTCATCTCGACCGTGCCGCGCGCCTTATTGTTCATGCGAACCACCTTGTGCGTTGGATGCAAGAAGGATCGCATGCGAATAGGGCGACTTCCATTGCTTTTCTAAGGCAAAATTCACGTTGTTTTTCATGAAATAAGGCGAAACGCCTCAACCGATTGCGGAAGAGAAAATGAACGCGATTGACGCCCTGGACAAGCGCATTCTTGACGTCCTGTTGACCGATTCCCGCATCTCGCTCAAGCAGCTGGCCGAGCAGGTGGGGCTGTCGTCCCCGAGCGTGTCGGAGCGCCTGCGCCGGCTGGAAGAACGCGGCGTGATCCGCAATTACACCGTCGACATCGACCCGACTGCGCTGGGCTACACGCTGCAGGCCATCGTGCGCGTGCGGCCCATGCCGGGCAAGCTGCATATCGTGCAGCAGCTGATCGAAGAGATTCCGGAGATTGGCGAATGCGACAAGGTCACCGGCGAGGATTGCTTCATCGCCCGCCTGTATGTGCGCTCGATCGATCAGCTCGATGAGATTCTCGATCGCGTGGCGTATCACGCCGAAACCAATACCGCCATCGTCAAGGCGCAAACGGTGAAACGGCGCGCGCCGCCGTTTGCCGCGGTTGACTGACGTGCTGGCGGTTACGCCACGACCGGCTCCTGGATGCCTGCACGGGCCATGGCTTGCCGCAGATCGGCAATCAGGTCTTCCGGTGCCTCCAACCCCACATTGAGCCGCACCAGGCGGCCGCGGTAGTGGCGGTTCGGCCGCGCCAAGTCCGGATAGGGCATCACGAGGCTGCTGGTGCCGCCCCAGCTCATGCCGATCCGGAACATGCGCAGCGCATCGATGAACGCGTTCACTTGGTCGGCAGAAACGCTTTCCTGGAACACCACCGAGAACACGCTCGTTGCGCCGGTAAAGTCGCGCTTCCAGAGTTCATGGCCCGGGCATGACGGCAGCGCCGGATGCAGCACGGTGGCAATGCAATCCTGCAGATGGAGCCAGCGCGCCACCGCCAGCGTGGAGGCTTGCAGGCGCTCCAGCCGCAGCCCCAGCGTTTGCAGGCCACGCAGCGCCAGGCTGCAATCGTCGGGCGAGGCGCCCATGCCGAGGTCGGCAAACGCGCTGCCCACGCGCTCGAACATCGCTTCCGAATTGACCGAGACGGAGCCGAGCAACAGGTCGCTGTGGCCGCCCACGTACTTTGTCAGCGCTTGCACGCTGATATCCACGCCGTGCGCGAAGGCATCGAAATACACGCCCGCCGCATAGGTGTTGTCGAGCGCCACCGGCACGCCGCGCGCGTGCGCCGCTGCCACGATGGCCGGCACGTCCTGGATTTCCATCGTGACCGAGCCGGGGCTTTCGGTCCAAACCAGCGCGGTGTTCGCTCGGATGCGCCCCGCGATGCCGGCGCCGATGAGAGGATCATAGGTTTCGACTTCGATGCCCATGCGTTTGAGCAGGCCGTCGGCCATGCTTCGGTTGGGCCCGTACGCGCTGAATGGCACCAGCGCGTGGCTGCCCGCGCCGCAGCAGGCCAGGTAGACGAGCGCGATGGCAGCCTGCCCGCCCGGGACGATAAAGCTGTGGCGTGCGCGCTCCAGTTGGGCGATCCGCGCGCCCAGTTCGATGGCGGTCGGCGTGCCGTACAGGCCGTAGGTATAGCCGTGCTGCGCATGGCGCCAATCGTCCACGACCTGCGCTGCGTTGTCGAACAGCACGGTTGAGCCGCGGTAGACGGGCGTTACCAACGAACGAAAGCCGCCAGGAGCGAGCATTTCCGGGCTGACGAGCTGGGATTGCCAATGCATTGGATGGCCTCTGCGAACGAAATGATGACGAAATCCTATGTCACGTCGGCAGAGCAATTTCCGCTATTCTGCCCAGCCAGACGCAAAAATTTCTCGCCACAAGCCTGGCCATGGCCCCTCAGAAATCGCTCGAACTTGACGCCTTCGACATCGCCATCCTGAATGCGGTGCAGCGCTGCTACACCACGCCGCTGCGTGTGATCGGGGAGGAGGTCAATCTATCGACCGCAGCCGTGCAGCGGCGTATCAAGCGGATGGAGGAGGCGGGCGTCATCGTGGGCAACGTGGCGGTGGTGGACCCTGAGCGGGTCGGCAAACCCATCACCGTGATCGTTGAGGTGCATGCCGAGCGCACCAATACCGCCGCCATGGCCGCGCTCAAGAAGGCGCTCTCCGGCCCCGAGGTGCAGCAGTGCTATTACGTAACGGGCGAGGCCGATTTCGTCCTGATCCTGAACGTGGCCACGATGACGGAGTACGAAGCCCTGGCGCGTCGCCTGTTCGACGACAACGACAACATCAAGTGGTATCGCACGGCCGTGGTGCTCAACCGCGTGAAGGTCGGGCTCGAGGTGCCACTGGGTTAGCGATACGCGCCGTCCCACTGCCGGCGCGATGCGTCAATACGGGGATGAGGCTATAGTGCCCCAGCGCAGCGCCTGATAAGGTTCGCGCGCCATAACACGTACGCTGGCACGACCGGCGTCCATGAAGGTACCAAAGGAGCTCCTATGCAGAATCCCAGAACAGGCATGCGGTGGATCACCGCCGCAATCGCATCGATCAGCATCACGACCGTCGCACACGCGGCGTCCGTCGCGCCCATGGCCGCAGAGAACGGCATGGTCGTCTCGGCACAGCACCTGGCCAGCAAGGTCGGCGTGGAAGTGCTCAAGCGCGGCGGTAACGCGGTCGACGCTGCCGTGGCCGTGGGCTACGCCCTGGCCGTGGTCTATCCGGCTGCCGGCAACCTCGGTGGCGGCGGTTTCATGACCATCCAGCTGGCCGATGGCCGCAAGACCTTCCTCGACTTCCGTGAAGTCGCGCCGAAGGCTGCCACCGCCAACATGTACCTGGACAAGGACGGCAACGTCATCAAGGGCGCATCCACCAAGGGCCACCTGGCCGTGGGTGTGCCGGGCACCGTGTCGGGCATGGAATACGCCCGCCAGAAGTACGGCACCATGCAACGCGCTGCACTGATCGCGCCGTCCATCGCGCTGGCCGAGAAGGGTTTCACCCTCGATCAGGGCGACGTCGACATGCTGCATACGTCCACCAAGGACTTCCAGGAAGACGCCGCATCCGGCGCGATCTTCCTGAACAAGGGCCAGCCGTTCCAGGTGGGCGAGAAACTCGTCCAGCGCGACCTGGCCAAGACGCTGCGCGAGATCAGCAACAAGGGCACCGACGGCTTCTACAAGGGCTGGGTCGGGCAGGCCATTGCTGCATCGAGCAAGGCCGGTGGTGGCCTGATCACGCAAGAAGACCTCGTCAGCTACAAGACGCGCGAGCTGGCGCCGGTGGAGTGCGATTACCGCGGCTATCACGTGGTGTCGGCACCGCCCCGAGTTCGGGCGGCGTGATCATCTGCGAAATGCTGAACATCCTGGAAGGCTATCCGCTCAAGGACCTGGGCTGGCATTCCGCGCAGGCGACGCATTACCAGATCGAAGCCATGCGCCATGCCTATGTGGATCGCAACAGCTACCTGGGCGATCCGGACTTCGTGAAGAACCCGCTGGACCGTCTGCTGAGCAAGGACTACGCAGCCAAGATCCGCGCGGTGATCGACCCAAAGAAGGCGGGCGTGTCGAAGGACATCAAGCCGGGCGTCGAGCCGCATGAAGGCAGCAACACGACGCACTACTCGATTGCCGACAAGTACGGCAACGCGGTGTCGGTCACGTACACGCTTAACGACTGGTTTGGTGCAAAGGTCACGGCCGCCAAGACGGGCGTGATCCTGAACGACGAGATGGATGACTTCACTGCCAAGGTCGGCGTGCCGAACCTGTACGGCCTGGTGCAGGGTGAAGCCAACTCGATCGCCCCGGGCAAGCGTCCGCTGTCGTCGATGAGCCCGACCATCGTCACCAAGGACGGCAAGCCCGTCATGGTGGTGGGTACGCCGGGCGGCAGCCGCATCATTACCGCCGTCATGCTGACCATGATCAACGCCATCGACTACGGCATGAACGTGCAGGAAGCCGTCGACATGCCGCGCTTCCATCAGCAATGGCTGCCGGATGTGACCAACGTCGAGCCGTATGCGCTGTCCGAAGATACGCGCAAGATCCTGACGTCGATGGGCCATAACCTGGGTGCGCCGCAGCCGGCCAACCATCTGGCGGCGATCATCGTCGGTGCGCCGTCGCTGGGCGGCAAGCCGGTCGGCAACAACCGCTTCTATGGCGCGAATGATCCGCGTCGCAACACGGGGCTGGCAGCTGGTTATTGATCGGCATCGCAGCACCCGGAGTACGAAAAAAGCCCGCCGAAACTTGGCGGGCTTTTTGTATGCGGCGTTTCCCCGGGATCAGGCCGCCGCAGTCAACACCGGCAGATTGCCCTCGCCGAATCCGTGGTGCCCGCGCCGCTGCACGATCTCGAAGAAGATTTCGCCCGGATGGCGCTTGATGAAGGTCTGCAGGAACAGTTTGGGCACGCCGCCGACGATTTCGCCGTCGACCAGGATGCCGTATCGGCGCAAGGCGTCCAGATCCAATCCATGGCCGGGCAGTCGCGCGTCGACGGTGTCGTAGTAGTGCGCGGGTGGCTCGACGAAGGTGAGCCCGTTGGCGGCAAGCGCGGTGGCGGTGCGCAGGATGTCGTCGGTGGCCAGCGCAATGTGCTGCACACCTTCGCCGGGGTGGTCGGGCAGGTAGGCGTGCATGAGGTGCGCGCGGTGCGTGCCTTCTTCATAGAGCGGAATCCGGATCATGCCGCACGACGACACCATCACGCGCGAATCTGCCGCGACGTGCCAGTTGGCGTGCAGTTCGTGGATTTCGCTGAAGCCGAGCTGATTGCGGTAGAAGTCGATCCAATCCTGCAGGCGGCCGGGGCCGACGGTTTGCGTCAGGTGGTCGACGCGGGCAAGGCCGACGCCGGCGTGGTGCCAGTCCTCATACGCGGTGGCGGCATCCAGCGGCCGGAAGTCGATGTCGTAGATGGAGATGTCGCCCAGGCCGCCCCGAGTACCGTGCTTGCCGCGCCAGCGGTCGACAAAATACAGGTGCGTATCGCCAACGCCCTGGATGGCCGGTATTACCAGTTCGCTCGGGCCGATCGGCTCGGCCTCGGCCGGCCATGCGCCCAGTTCGACGGCGCGGTCGTAGGCGTGCTGGGCATCGTCGACGCGGATGCCGATGGCGCAGATGCCGACGCCGTACTCCTCGGCCCAGCGGTGCGCAAAGGAATCGGCCTCAGCGTTGACGAGGAAGTTCATGTCGCCTTGCCGATACAGCGTGACGTCCTTGCTGACGTGCCGCGCGATGGCCTTGAAGCCCAGCGATGCGAACACCTGGCCGAGCGCTGCCGGCGCTTGCGTGGCGAACTCGATGAACTCCAAGCCGGCGGTCTTGAATGGCAGGTCGGCGTTGCGGCTCATGGTCAAACTCCTGTGGCTGAAGCAAAGAATGCAGACACCGCATTGTGTACCACGCGCGTGGCAATGCGCATCTCGCAGTCGCTATGCGGCAGCGCTTTGTGGATTCGGCTGGCTCTTCAACTTCGGCAGCCAAAGGAACGCAATGGACGCCAGCACGGTGCCGGCAAGCATCATCGGCACCACCATGGGCCAGGCACCGAGGGTGTGCGATGCGTCGTCAAAGGACGCGGCGGTCTGCCCCAGGCAGAAGGCCGCCAGCATCATGATGAAACCCGACCATGACACGGCACGCCCGGCAAGATGTGGCAGCTCGCCCACTGCGCCTGCCTGGCCGCAGGGCTGGTGGATGCCGTGACCCATGCAATAGACGGCGTGCCCGAGCAGCAGCGGCCACGCGTGCCCGGGAAGCAGCCAGCAGCCCAAGCCCTGGATGCCGGCGCCGATCAGGCTGAGCGTTGCGCCTTGCTGCACCGTCCGCACAAGGCTCTGGCGACGCAGCAGGCGCCGGCAGCCGGTCGTGCTGAGGATATAGACGAGCGAGCCGCCGGCCGGTATCCAGCCATACAGCTCGGGTGACAGGCCGAGGTACGCGATATAGACCATCGGCGAGAGCAGCAGGAAGCAGAACATGCCGGCGTAGGTGGTCGCCGCCAGCAGCCCCCAGACGCGAAAATCCGCGCTGGCAAAGATCTCGCGCACGCTGCCCGCCTGAGTGTGTGTCTCCTGCCGGGTTTCGGCAAAGCCGTACCAGCACATCGCCCAAAGCACGAGTGCATAGAAGCTCATGCCCGCCAGTACCCAGCGCCAACCTGCGTGTTGCGCGACAAAGGCGCCGATGATCGGTGCCATCAACGCCACGAAGCCCAGCCCCGTCAGACCACGCGCCATGACGTGCGGACCATCGCGTGCGGGGTGCAGGTCGCGTACGGCAGCGCGCGCACACCAGGATGGCGGCCATCGAGAAACCTTGTACGGCGCGTGCGGCGGTCAACATGGAGGCGGTTGTCGCCAGCGCGCCGGCCAGCGCACCCATGGCATAGCACGCGAGCCCGATCAGCAGCACCTGACGCCGGCCAAACCGATCTGCCAGGCTTCCCATCGGCAGCTGCCCATGCCAAAGGCCAGCGCGAAGACCGTGAGGCTCGTGCTGGCCGATCCCAGCGTCTGCGCAATGGCTGGCAGGGCGGGGAGGTAACTGTCGGTCGCGACGGGCTGCGCCGATAGCAATAGCGGCAGCAGCAGGGCAAAGCTCAGAGGGCGACGCGTCATCGGGTCAGTAGGCGATGGCGGCGCTGCGCCGCAGTTCATCTGCGGTGGCGGTGCCGAAGCCGAAGAACTCCAGATACGCGGGAATCATCTCGAACAGCATGTCGGTGCCGACCTGGACGTCGCAACCCTTGTCGAGCGCCGCACGCAGCAGCGGCGTGTACTCGGATTTCATGACGACCTCGCCGACAAAGCAGCTCGGCGCGATGCGGGCCACGTCGAAGGGCAGTGGATCGTCTTCCTTCATGCCGACTGGCGTGGCGTTGACGACCACATCGAAGCCGTCCGGATCATTCGAACCGGTGCGCACCACCAGCGCGGGGTAGTGCTCGCGCAGACGTCGGCCCAGCGATTCGGCCGATTCTGCGCGGGTGTCATACAGGGCCAGCTCGCCCACCCCCGCAGCGGCCAACGACGCCGCAATCGCCGAGCCGACACCGCCGGCCCCCGAGAGCAGCACACGCGCGCCTTCGAGCTGGCGTCCCTTGCGCTGCACGCCGCGCACGAAGCCGGCACCGTCGAACTGCTCGCCCAGCAACGTGCCGTCATCGCGCTTGAGGACCGCATTGCAGGCGCCCGCAATACGCACGGCGGGCGTGACTTCATCGACCAGATCCACCGTCGTCACCTTGTGCGGCATGGTGATGAGGGCACCGCGCAGGTTGGTGAAACGGCAGATCGATTCGAAGCTCTGCGCGTAGTCCTCCGCCTTGACCCCCATGGGCACCACAACGGCATCGATGCCTTGTTGCTCGAACCAGGGGTTGTAGATCATCGGCGACTTGAAGGTCTCAGTCGGGTAGCCGATGTGGGCGATGAGGGTGGTTTTTCCAGAAATCATGGTTCAGGAGAAGCGTGTTTCAGGCGGCCAAGGCTCCGGCCCGCTGGCGGGCATATTCGGCCTTGTCGACGGGTTGGGCGGCTGGCTGGCCCAGGTCGTCCATATGGATGCGATACGTCTCGCGTGCGGTCATGGCGGCCACGGCGGAAATCACCGTTACGCCAAAGGCAATGACGCCCACGGTCAGCCAGATGTTGGCGGCTCCCGGCGGGGCCAAGGCGGTGAAGAGGGCCGGCAGCATGGCGGTGATGGCCGTGCCCACGTTCTGCGAAATCGCCATGGCCGACACACGGGTGCGCGTCGGGAACAGTTCCGGATAGAAGCTCGGGAAGACCGCGTTGTAGCCCTGATAGACGACGCCCCACATCAGGATCGACATGACAAACGCGAACGGCACGTTCTTGATGCTGATGGCGTACAGGTAGGCAAACGCGAGCACGCCAGCGAGCAGCGAACCGATCACGATCGGCGGCTTGCGGCCAATGCGGTCGGACAGGTCGCCAACATACGGAATGACGAGCACCGCAACGATGTTGCCCACGACCGGAATCCACAGGTAGATGTCCTTGGCGAAGCCGATGCCGTACGCCGGCTGCACGGCATAGGCTGCGCCAAAGATGGTCGCCACCACCGGAATCACGTTCATCAGCGCCATGCAGACCACGCGCAGCATGTCGGGCGTGCTGTATTTGAAAGCGTCGATCACGGGCGAGCGCGGGCGGCCTTGTTGCTGCTGCTCAGCGGTAAAGGCCGGGGTTTCGTGCACTTCGCGGCGGATGACGTAGCCGGCAATGATGACCACGAAGCTCAGCAGGAACGGAATGCGCCAGCCCCAGGCGTTGAACTGGTCGGCAGGCATGTAGTGGGCAAGCGGCAGGAACACGGCGGCCGCTAGGATCTGGCCCGCCTGCACACCTTGCAGCGTAAAGCTCGCGTAGAAGCCGCGCCGGCCAAAAGGTGCATGCTCCAGGATCATCGAGCTGGCGCCCGAGATTTCGCCAGCCACGGCAAAGCCCTGGATCAGGCGCATGATCACCAGCAGTGTCGGCGCCCACAGGCCGACTTGGTCATACGTGGGCAGCAGGCCCACGCCAATGGTCGAAAAGCCCATCAGGAACATGCACCAGAGCAGCACGCTCTTGCGCCCGTGCGTGTCGCCCAGATGGCCGAGCACGAATGCACCGATGGGCCGCGCGATGTAACCCACTCCGTACGTCGCCAGCGAAGCGATGATGGCCGTCTTGGGGTCGCCCTTGGGGAAGAAAATCTGCGGAAAGATCAACGCCGCTGCGGTGGCGTAGATGAAGAAGTCGTAGTACTCGAGCGCCGAGCCGATCCAGCCGCTGGCGGCGGCTTTTTTCGACTGGTGCTTGCCCAGGGGCTCGTGGGCAGGGGCTGCGGTCATGGTGGTCTCCGGGTTTTATCTGTGCGGCCTATCGTGCAATTCGCGCGATTCGTTCGATGAAGGGCCGTCTGTACACGCAACGCAGCGTAGTCCGCCCGCGGGGCGGCGCACAAGCAATTGCCGATTGCATTCGTTCGATAATCGCACAACATGGTGCGAATAACGTACGACTCAAGGGTTTCTCCGAGTCCGTACCTGTGTCAAAGCATGGCGTTCCGGGGGTAACGAGGGGGACGTGGCCGGCTACAGCACGCGCATGATCGACAGGGCCGTGTCCTGCAGCACCTGCAGCACGCGTTGCAATGCATGCTCCGTGGTTTCTTCACCGACTTGCATGTTCACGCTGAGTGCGGCGATCACGTTGCCATGCCGATCGCGCAGCGGTACCGCGACCCCGCGCACACCAATCTGCAGCTGCTGCTCGACCACGGCGTAGTCCTGCCGGGCAGCTTTGCGGATTTCATCGAACAGGCGGTCCCGCTGCAGGATCGTGTAGGGCGTATAGGGCGTCAGCACACAGGTTTCCAGCCACGCCTTGACCTTCTGCTCGGGTTGCGCGGCCAGCATCATTACGCCGGCCGAGGCCAGCGGCGCCGGCACGCGCGCACCCAGCACGAAGCCCGTGCTCATGACTCGGCTCGTGCTGGTGCGCGAGATGAAGACCAGCTCCCAATCGTCCAGCACGCTCAGGTACGCCACCTCGCCGACGGCGGCCGTCACCTGCTGCAGGAACGGCTGCACCGTGCGCGGCAGGCGCGCCGAATCGAAGTACGACCAGCCCACCTTCAGCACGCGCGGCGTCAGGCTGAAGAGCGTCCCTTCGCTGGTGAGATAGCCCAGATGCTCCAGCGTCAGGAGGTAGCGGCGCGCGGCGGTGCGCGTCAGGCCGGTCTGCTCGGCGGCCTGCGTGGGCGTCAGCCGCGGGTGCTCGTGGTCGAACGCCTCCAGGATCGCGAGCCCTTTTTCCAGCCCGGCGATCCAGTCGCGCCGGTTCAGCGGTTCCTTCGTCATGGCGATAACCCTAAAAACGAGCGATATGTGCGCACGATTGTACGATCATCGCACGCTGTTGCGCGAATGCCGCTTGTGAGCGCGGGGTGTGCCCACCTACGCTGCGGGCATCGTCAGACAACGCATCGCCATGAATTCGCCCCGCGCAGCACGCCATCCCAAATGCATTGCCACCGTCTGCCTGTCCGGCACGCTGCCTGAAAAGCTGGAAGCGGCGGCCGCAGCTGGTTTTGATGGCATCGAGATCTTCGAAAACGATCTGCTGAACTTCGACGGCTCGCCGGCCCGCGTGCGGCAGATGGCGGCCGACCTTGGGCTGGCGATCCTGCTGTACCAGCCGTTCCGCGATTTCGAGGCCATGCCGCATGAGCTGTTCGCCCGAAATCTCGCCCGCGCCGAGCGCAAGTTCGACGTCATGACCGAGCTGGGCGTCGAGATGGTGCTGGTCTGCAGCAACGTGCAGGAGTTCGCCATCGACGATCCGGCGCGCGCGGCGGACGACCTGCGGCAGATGGCAGACGCAGCGGCGCGGCGCGGGCTGCGCGTAGGTTATGAGGCCCTGGCCTGGGGGCGCCACACGCGAACCTGGCGCCAGGCGTGGCAGATCGTACGGCAGGCTGACCACCCTGCGCTGGGGCTGATTCTCGACAGCTTCCATACGCTCTCGCTGGGCGACTCCCTGGAGGGTCTCAGCGATGTGCCGGCAGACAAGCTCTTCTTTGTGCAGTTTGCGGATGCCCCGAAATTGTCGATGGACGTGCTGTCCTGGAGCCGGCATCACCGCAACTTCCCGGGGCAGGGCGATCTGGCGGTGACGGACTTTGCGCGCGATTTGCTTGCCGCGGGCTATACGGGGCCGCTGTCGCTGGAAGTCTTCAATGACGAATTCCGCTCGGCGCCCGCGCGGCTGACCGCGCTGGACGGCATGCGTTCGCTGCTCTGGCTGGAGTCCGAAGCTGGCGGTGCGGAGCTGCCGGCGGCGGCCCGGTTTGAAGGCGTGGATTTCCTGGAGTTTGCGGTGGATGCCGCGGCGGGCCGGGAGCTTGAAGCGCGCCTGCGTGCGCTGGGTTTCGCCTTTGCCGGACACCACCGCTCCAAGGCCGTTGACCTGTATCGGCAAGGCCGCGTCAACGTGATCCTGAACATGGAGCAGGACAGCGCGGCGTCTGAACATTTCGAGTTGCACGGGCCGTCTGTCTGTGCCATTGGCCTGAAGGTGGACGACGCCGAACGCGCGATGGCACGTGCACGTGTACTGTGCGCCCAGGAATGGCGCGGGCCGGTGGGGCCTGCCGAACGCAGCATTCCGGCCCTGCGCGCCCCCGACGGTACGCTGCTCTATCTGATCGATGACCGCCAGGCGGATCGCAGCATCTACGAGAGCGATTTCGTTCTGCAGCCTGACGTGCCGGACGATGCAGCGGGATTGGCATCGATTGACCACGTTGCGCAGGCACTGCCGGCACATCGGCTCGACAGCTTCGTGCTGTTCTACCGGGCCATCTTCGGCATGCAGGCCGAAGGCGTGCAGGAGATTGCCGACCCGTACGGCCTCGTGAAAAGCCGGGCGATGGTGAGTCCCGACCGCAACGTGCGGATTCCGCTCAACGTGTCGGAAAGCGGGCGTACGGCCACCGGCCGGTTCATTGCCGCCTATGCCGGCTCGGGCGTGCATCACATTGCCTTCCGCACCGACCGCCTGTTCGAAACCATTGAGGCCATCGACCGCGGTGCGGCGCGTCTGCAGCATGTGCCCGAGAACTACTACGACGATGTCGCGGCCCGGCTGGGGCTGGACGACGCGCTGCTCGCCCGCCTGCACGACGACGGTCTGCTCTACGACCGTGACCCGCACGGCGATTTTCTGCACACCTACACCGAGCCGTTTCGCGAGCGCTTCTTCTTCGAGCTTGTCCAGCGCAACGGCTACCTCGGCTACGGCGCCGCAAACGCCGCCGTGCGCATGGCGGTGCAGGCGCAACTGAGCCGAAGCGCCAACACTGCGGCTGACCACTGAGTCACGAGAATTCTGGCGCTCACGGTTGTGCGGCCGTGCGCGCTATCCACGCAACACCGCGGCTGCCCGGACAGCCGTCGCACATCCATACCCATCACATCAAAGAGGAGACAAGGGAGCCATGAACAAGACAATGATTGCCGCATTGGTGCTCGGAGCCACGAGCGTGCCAGCGGCAGCGCAAACCGCGAGCGGTGTCACGCTCTATGGGCTGATCGACACCACGATCCGCTACAGCACGCACGAAAACGCGGCAGGCAACAGCAATCTGCAGATGATGGACGGCGTGCTGACCGGCAGCCGCTGGGGCCTGCGCGGCACCGAAGATCTGGGCGGCGGCACCAAGGCCATGTTCATCCTCGAATCGGGCTTCTTCCCCGATACCGGCGGCAGCCAGCAGGGCGGACGTCTGTTTGGGCGCACCGCGGTGGTGGGCCTGGAGGGCGACTACGGCAAGCTGTACCTGGGACGCCAATACACGCTGGCGCATGAAGTGCTGTCTTCGTATGAGGCGATGGCGTTCGCCAACAACTCCATCGTCGGCTATCAAGGCGGCAACTACACCGGCCTGCGTTACGACAACACGGTCAAATACATCAAGTCGTTCGGCGGCCTGCAGCTTGCCGGCGCATGGACGTTTGGCGAGGCGGCTGGCAGCTTCAGCAAGAGTTCGGCCGGCGCCGGCTCGATCGTCTACAGCATGGGGCCGGCTGAAGTGGGCGCCGTGTACCAGGTCACGCGCGATGTGTCATCGGCGTTCTTCGGGGCGGTGCCGGCAGCGCAGGCCAGCAAGCAGACGGTCTGGGGTTTTGGCGGCAAGCTCGATACGTCGATTGCCACGTGGTACCTCGGCTATACGAACAGCCGTCTCGACGTGGCCGACTACAAGAACCAGGCCGCCTATGTTGGTGCAAAGGTGCCGATCTCCGGCGCACTGAGCTTCATCGGCACCGTGCAGTACGACTGGATGAAACATCTTGATGCCAGCGGTAAGCGCCTGACCACCGCTGGCATGCTCGACTACGCCTTCAGCAAGCGCACCGACGTCTACGCCGAAGTGGACTACACCCGCCTGCAGGGCGCCTGGGTTGCCCTGAACAGCGCGGCCGCATTCAACAATTCGGGCAACACGTATGGCAACAACTCGCGGTTGGGCGTGATGCTGGGCGTGCGGCACAAGTTCTGATCGCTTGGTTCATTCCGCAATGAAAAAAGCCCGCCAGTGTTCCGGCGGGCTTTTTTCATGCTGCGATCAATGCAGCGGGCAATCTCGCGAGATCACCTCGCCCACCATGGCAGCGGTCGCGCCAGACAGCGTCCAGCCCAGATGCCCGTGGCCCGTGTTGTAGAACACGCGCGCGTGCCGCCCACGGCCGACGCGCGGCATCATGTCCGGCATCATCGGGCGCAAGCCGGCCCAGGGCACCACGCGCGACGTGCCAATCGCAAAGTTGCGGCGCGTCCAGGCCACCAGCGGTTCGATGCGGTCCGCGCGGATGTCGCGGTTGTAGCCGTTGAACTCTGCCGTACCGGCCACGCGGAAGCGGCCCGCGCCCAGCCGGCTTGTCACGATCTTTGCGCTCTCATCGAGCAAGCTGACCCACGGCGCGCCTTGCACGCTGGCGTCGTCGTCCAGGTGGACCGTGATCGAATAGCCCTTGACCGGATACACGTTGATGCGATCGCCCACCAGTTGTGCGATATGCCGGCTGCCCACGCCCGCGCACACGACCATCGCATCGGCGGCAAGGTCCTGTACGACATTCGCCGAGCTGGTGGAAAGGCGGTCATCGAGTGTGGTTTGCAACAGCAGGCGCACGCCGCTTTCGGTGGTTTCCACATCGCGCACATCGACGCCGTGCATGAACCGCACGCCGCGCTTCTCACACGCCTGCGCCAGGCCACGCGTGAACTTGTGGATGTCGCCCGTGGCATCGGATGCGGTGAAGTAGCCGCCGTAGTAGTCGCCGCGCAGCGTCGGCTCAATGGTGGCAATCTCCTCGGGGCTCACGGCGTGGCGCTCAAGCCCGCCGGCGACGAGCAGGGCGTTGGCCTTGCCTGCTGCCGCAAAGCTGGCCTTGTCGTGATAGACGTGCAGGATGCCGCGCTTCTGCAGGTCGAAATCGATCTGCTCCCGTTCGGCCATCGCAAACAGATGCTTGCGTGCCTCGATGGCCATGCGCGTGGTTTCGATGGTGTTGCGGCGGTAGTGCGCGATGCTGGCGACGAACTCGCCGATCCACGAATATTTGTGCCACGAGGGCTTGGGATTGAGCAGCAGCGGGGCGTCGTTGCGCAGCATCCATTTGATGCCTTTGAGCAGCGTGCCGGTGTTGTTCCAGACTTCAGCGTTGCTGGCGGAAAGCTGCCCGCCGTTGGCGAACGAGGTTTCCATGGCCGGATACAGGTGGCGGTCGAGCACCGTGACCTGATAGCCGAGTTGCGAGAGCGTGTAAGCGGTAGTGACGCCGGATATGCCGGCGCCGACGATGACGATGTGCGTCATGGCGGTCCCTATGGAGTGATGTCATGACCGGACGATCCGGTCGGCTCACCCCATCTGTCTTGGGACCTGAGAGCTTGGGCATCAGCAGCGCTGCGCCTTCCCCTTCGGTGGGCGCGCACGTGCACGCCTCTCTCCAGATTCGCAGTCGACGCCACAGTCCTTTTGCCTGAGAGTTTCCGGGGTGGTTGCTCCATCGGCGCCGGGCGGTGCGCGTATGCGCGGTGGGCCCGGTCTCTCCTGCGGCGTGTTGCAGCTGTCGTTGGTGCGTCAGCCGCGCCTGCGTGCTGCCGGTGTGGGCAGCCGGAGGGAGTGTGTCATGGGTCGTGAGGTTCGGCAAGTCGGGCTGTACCCGAGGCAACAGCAGGAACAGGTGGGGTGTCGTCCTTCAGGTCGACGCCGCTGCGGCCGAGCGCCAACGCGCCGTTGAGCAGGAACACCAGCCGGCTCGCCGCCTGGTCATAGGACAAGCCTGCCGGCCTCACATTGGAGATGCAATTGCGCTCAGCATCGGAGCGGCCAACACGCGGCGCGTAGGTCAGGTAAATGCCTAGGCTGTCAGGCGAACTCAGCCCCGGCCGCTCGCCGATCAGCATCACCACCTGCCGCGCGCCCAGCAGCGCACCGATCTCATCCCCCAGCGCAACGCGGGACTGCTCGGCGATGGCGACTGGACCGATCGACCAGCCGGCCGGCAGACGCTCACGCACGCTGCAAAGCAGCGGCACGGCATGGCTTTGCACCGCCAACGCGGAGAGCCCATCGGCAATCACGAACACCACATCGAACGGCTGCGCTGGCCGCAATGCGCTGAGTCTTGCGCGGCTGGCTTCGTCAAGACGGCGGCCGAGGTCGGGACGGCGCAGATACTCCGCGCGATCGGCAGCCGCGCTGTGCGCCGTCACCGCCGTGAAGCCCGCTTTCGCAAGTGCCGCCGCCACCGCTGCGCGATCGAGCGGCAGGTGCACGGCATCGCGTGCCTGGGCATGCGCCACGCCGAATGCCAGCACGGCGTCGGTCGTCTGGCTGTTGCCGGCGCGGCCCAGCGCGATACGGGCGTCGGTAAAGGCGCGCAGGTTCGTCCACGGATTGGGCTGAACGAGGGGTGTTTCGGCATGTTCGGCTTCTCCACCGAGTTCACAGTGCGTGAGCCAATTGCAGCAGCGGTTGCCGCGCCGTGGCGTCCTGCAGGCGGCCGGCCGCATCGACGATGCCCATGCTTTGCAGCCACGCCTCGAACTCCGGTGCAGGCCGCAGGCCGAGTGTGTCGCGCAGATAAAGCGCGTCATGAAACGACGTGCTCTGGTAGTTCAGCATGATGTCGTCAGCGCCCGGCACGCCCATGATGAATTGGACGCCCGCCACGCCAAACAGCGTCAGCAGTGTATCCATGTCGTCCTGGTCCGCCTCTGCGTGGTTGGTGTAGCAGACGTCGCAGCCCATCGGCAGGCCCATCAGCTTGCCGCAGAAATGGTCTTCCAATCCGGCGCGGATGATCTGCTTGCCGTCGTAGAGGTACTCCGGGCCGATGAAGCCGACGACCGTATTCACCAGCAAGGGCGAGAACGCCCGCGCTACGGCATAGGCCCGCGCTTCCATCGTTTGCTGATCGACGCCGTGGTGCGCGTTGGCCGACAGCGCGCTGCCCTGGCCGGTCTCGAAATACATCACGTTGTTGCCGACCGTGCCGCGCGCCAAGCCCTGGGCGGCGTCATGCGCCTCCGCCAGCAATGCGAGGCTGATGCCGAACCCCGCGTTGGCTTGCTCGCTGCCAGCCACCGACTGGAACACCAAATCCACCGGCGCGCCCTGGTCAATCGCGCGCATGGTGTTCGTCACGTGGGTCAGCACGCACGACTGCGTGGGAATGGCGTAGCGGTTGCGCTGCTCATCCACCAGTTGCAGCAGCGAAACGATGGCGCCGAGATTGTCCCCGGCGGGGTTGATGCCGATGGTCGCGTCGCCGCAGCCGTAGAGCAGGCCATCGATGATCGACGCAGCAATGCCTTTGGGATCATCCGTCGGGTGATTGGGCTGCAGCCGGACTGACAACCGGCCCGGCAAACCGATGGTGTTGCGAAAGCGCGTGACCACGCGGCACTTGCGGGCCACGGCGATCAGATCCTGATTGCGCATCAGTTTGCTGACCGCGGCGGCCATTTCTGGCGTGATGCCCGCGGCGACGCTCGTCAATGTCGCGCTGTCGGTCTCGTGCAGGAGCAGCCAGTTGCGAAATTCCCCACGGTGAGCGAGGCGATCGGCTCGAAGGCCTGCGCGTCGTGCCGATCCAGAATCAGGCGCGTGACCTCGTCGTCTTCATACGGCACCAGCGCTTCGTTGAGGAAGACCGACAGCGGCACGTCCGCCAACGCCATCCGCGCGGCCATGCGTTCGCCCTCGCTGGCCGCGGCCAGGCCCGCCAGGGAGTCGCCGGAGCGCGCCGGGCTGGCTTTGGCGAGAAGCGTCTTGAGATCGTTGAACACATGACGCTGTGCGCCAATGGTGTGGGCGAAGTGCATGATGGGATACGCGGCAGAGTCCAATGACGGTGACGGCGACGCCTATCCTGCCACTTTAGTTGCCTTCCAAGCCATGGCGGCAATGTTCTAATACGCGTTTCTTAAACACCGATATCCCGCCCCGATGACCGCTTCCGCCACACCGTCCCGTACACATCAAGCGGGCTCTGCCATGGAAGTGCTGGCGGTCTTTCTCAAGCTGGGTCTGACGAGTTTCGGCGGCCCCGTCGCGCATATCGGCTATTTCCGGCGCGAGTTCGTGGAGCGCCGGCGCTGGCTGGACGACGCGACATTCACCGATCTCGTCGGGCTCTGCCAGTTTCTGCCCGGGCCGGCCAGCAGCCAGGTGGGGTTTTCCGTCGGTCTGCTCCGGGCCGGATGGCGCGGCGGCTTGGCGGCGTGGTGCGGCTTTACGCTGCCCTCCGTCTTGTTGCTGCTGGCCTTTGCGATGCTCACGCCGAGTCTGGGCGGCCCGGTCGGCGCTGGCCTGATCCACGGTTTGAAGCTCGTTGCCGTTGCGGTGGTGGCGCAGGCCGTGTGGGACATGGCGCGCAAGCTCTGTCCTGACTGGCAGCGCGCGGGCATCGCAGTAATCAGCATCGCCGTGCTCAGCGCGTTGACGACCGTTTACGCGCAACTGACCGTGATTGCGCTTGGCGCAGTGCTGGGGCTGGTGTTGTGCCGATCTTCCAGTCCGGCGCGTGGTGGTCCGAGCGCAGGGCAGGGCGCCGCATTCCGCGTGTCTCACGTGGCCAGCATCGTCAGCCTCGTGCTGTTCTGCGTGCTGCTGTTCGGGCTTCCGGTTGTAACGGACCTCTATCCGTGGATGCCCGCGAAGGTGTTCGACGCGTTCTATCGTTCAGGCGCGTTGGTGTTCGGGGGCGGTCACGTCGTGCTTCCGTTGCTGGAGCAGCAGACGGTCGCAACCGGTTGGGTCGCGTCGAACGGTTTCCTTGCCGGCTACGGCGCCGCGCAAGCGGTGCCCGGGCCGCTATTCACCTTCGCCGCTTTCCTCGGCTGGATGATCGGCCCGGGGCTCAATCACTGGGCCGGGGTTGCGCTCGCTACGGTGGGCATTTTTCTGCCGGGCTTGCTGTTGGTCATCGCGGTATTGCCCTACTGGCAGGCGTTGCGCGCGCGTCCTTCCATGGCAGCGCTGCTGGCGGGTGTGAATGCGGCAGTGGTTGGATTGCTGGCGTTTGCCCTTTACACGCCGGTCTGGACGAGCGCCGTGCGGTCATGGCGCGATGTTGCAGTCGCGGCGATTGCGTTCCTGCTGCTGGCGCGATGGAAAACGCCACCGTTGATCGTGGTGGCGTTGTGTGCGGCGGCGGGTGTTGCCGCTGCCATGCTGGGTTGAGGCGCTGGCGGCGCAGGGGAGGGCGTCACTCCTCCATCAGCCGGACCCTGACCTTCTTGCCCTTCACCGTCCCGGCGTTGAGCTTGCGCAGCGCGTCGCGCGCGATGCCGCGCTCGACCGCGACGTAGGTCGAAAATTCCGTCACGTTGATCTTGCCGATCTGGTCGCCGCGAAAGCCAGCGTCGCCGGTCAAGGCGCCCAGCACATCGCCGGGGCGGATCTTCTCCTTGCGTCCGCCGAGAATCTGCAGCGTTTCCATGGGCGGCAGCAGCGGCGCATCGTTGCCGGTATCAAGCTCGTCGAGCTTGTGCCATTCGACCTCGCGGCCCATCGCCTCTTCGATATTGCCGACGCGGCCCATCTCGTCCATGCTGGCGAGGCTCAGCGCCCAGCCGTTCTCGTCGGCGCGGCCTGTGCGGCCAATCCGGTGCACGTGCACTTCGGGATCGGGCGTCACGTCAACGTTGATCACCGCTTCGAGTTGCGCGATATCGAGCCCGCGCGCGGCGACGTCGGTTGCAACCAGCACCGAGCAACTGCGGTTCGCAAACTGGATCAACACCTGATCCCGCTCGCGCTGTTCGAGTTCGCCGTGCAGCGCAAGCGCGTGAATGCCCTGCGCGCGCAACACGTCGAGCAGGTCGCGGCATTGCTGCTTCGTGTTGCAGAACGCGAGCGTGCTCACCGGTCGATAGTGCTTGAGCAGCAGCCCGACCGCATGCAGCCGCTGGCTGTCGGTCACCTCGTAGAAGCGCTGGCGAATCTTGCTGTCGTCGTGGCGCTCTTCAAGCTTCACTTCTTTCGGGTTGCGCAGAATCCGCTGGCTCAGTTTGGCAATGCCTTCCGGGTACGTCGCCGAGAACAGCAGCGTTTGCCGGTCGGCCGGGCATTGCCGCACAACCGTCGCGATGTCGTCAAAGAAGCCCATGTCCAGCATGCGGTCGGCTTCGTCCAGCACGAGCGTCTTCAGTGCACCGAGCGCGAGATTGCCTCGCTCCAGATGGTCCATGATACGACCCGGCGTGCCGACGATGACGTGGGCGCCGTGCTCCAGGCTTGCCGCCTGCGGGCGCATCGGTGTGCCGCCGCAGAGCGTCAGCACCTTCACGTTTTCTTCGGCGCGCGCCAGGCGGCGGATCTCCTGCGCAACCTGGTCGGCCAGCTCGCGCGTAGGGCAGAGCACCATCGCCTGCACGTCGAAGCTGCGCGCGTCGAGCCGTGCGAGGAGGGCCAGCGCAAACGCGGCGGTTTTGCCGCTGCCGGTTTTTGCCTGTGCGATCAGGTCGTGGCCCGCAAGGGCGATCGGCAGGCTTGCGGCCTGGATCGGCGTCATGTCGGTGTAGCCAAGCTGCGCGAGGTTGGCCAGCACGGCAGGGGCGAGCGGCAGGGTGCTGAAGGGCGCGGCGGTCGATTCGATGGTCATGTCGTTGCGTTGGATCACTTGAGCGGCTTGCCTTCGATTTGCTTGTAGATGACCCGGCCGTCTTTGGTTTCGACGCGTTTGAGATAGTTGCGTGCGCCGCATAGCGCACAGCGGAACAGCGGCCCTTGGCCCTCGTCTTTGATGACGACGTCGGAAAGCTGCCACTGCGTGCCGCAGCTCTGGTTGATGCAAGTGAACACGGTTTTCTCTAAATGGAGGTGTCGTTGTGCCTCGGTGGCGAGGCAGGTGGATCGGGCCGCAAGTGCGCCGATGTCGATCTGAATGCAGGAAGTGAATGAGACGCTGGCGCCGGTTGTACCACGGAAACGCCCCGCCTTGGGGCAAGTAGCGACTCCGTCTCATCTGAACGGGATGTGGCAGGTCGATTTCTACTGCGCTGGCTTGCTGACGCCGCCCTGCGGGGCGGAAGCTGCCGCATAGAAGTTGTCGAGGCCTTCGATCTCGGCAGCGGTCAGGCGGCGGGCAAAGCGCGCATGACGCCATCGTCGTCGTTGGCGCGCGCGCCGGAGCGAAACGCATTGAGCTGCGCAGCGACCATGCCCTTGGGTTGCCCCGTCAGCGGTGGCAAGACGGGCCGCCGCCGCGTCCGGAGGCGCCGTGGCAGTCTGCGCAGGCGGGCAGGGCACGCGCGTTGTCCCCGACCAATGCAAGCTCGCGGCGGCGCCATCCGTGGGCAACGCTGCGGTGCCCGGCCGCGCTTGCGCCGCGTAGTACCGCGCGACTGCTGTGATATCGCTGTCCGACAATTCCCGCGCGACCGGTTGCATGACGGACGATTGCCGCGCGCCGCTGCGGTAATCGAGCAGTTGCTTGACGATGTACTCAGCCGGCAATCCCTCCAGCGCAGGAAACGGTTGCGGCGCCACCGACTTCGCCCCATGGCAGGTCGCGCATGCAGGCGGCACGGCGCCACTGCCCTGCGTGACAAGGATTCGCGCGCGCGCGGTGTCCTCTGCGGCGCCTTTGCCAGCAGGGCGGACCATGCCGTCGGCTTGGGAATGAAATCGGTGGCGCGCCTGACCGCCGTGCCGGTTTCCGCCACGTTCCCTGGCGGCTTCGCATGGTTTTGCGCCTGGCTTGCCCCACGAAATGACGAGATGCCCCGATCCGACAACATGTCATAGAAGACCGCGCAGATCGGCAGCGCAATGCCGAGCAACGGCAGCAGCCATAAAACGACCGGCAGGCGGCGAGAGGGCGGGCGGTCTTCGGTCATACCAGCCCCTTCCCGGGGACTTCAGATAGCGCGCGTTGATGGCGTCGGCAATCCAGTACGCCGTGGCGCCCACGGTACCGGTGGGGTTGTAGTTGGAGTTTTGCGGGAAGAGGCTGGCCCCGGTCACGAACACGTTCGGCACATCCCAGCATTGCCCGAAGCGGTTGACGACACTGGTGGCCGGATCGTCGCCGATCGCGGCGCCGCCCGTGAGGTGCGTCGACTGATAGCTTGTCGCCGTGTACGGCCGCTTGCGTGGGCCAGGCTCGGTCGCCACAACACCTTGCATGGCCTTGCCGATCGCGTTCCCACGGTCGGTCAGAAAGGCTGACATGCGGATGTCGTTGTCAGGAAAGTCGTAGGTGATGCGCAGCAGCGGCAGGCCGTAGACGTCGCGGTACGTCGGGTCCAGGTCGAGATAGCCGCCGCGCGTCGGCATGGCGGAGCCTGTGATCGTGATCGACGCGGAATGGTTGTAATAGCGCTTCACGGCACGCTTCCAGGCGCTGCCCCACTGCGGGGTGCCGTGCGGGGTCGGGTGGTATCCGATGGGCGCGCCGCTCACCACTTGGATCTGGATGTAGCCGCCGCCCACGAAACCATGCGGCCCGTGGTCGAAGTTGTCGGCGCTGAAATCGTCGATCGTCACTGCCGCGGCACCGGCGCCCATGAAGGGGTTGAGCCAGGTCTTTTCATCGAAGAACAGGTTCACGCCGGACGTTGTCTGGTGCGTGTAATTGCGGCCCACCACGCCTTGACCCGTGGCAGCGTCGTAAGGCTTGCCGATGCCGGACAGGAGCAGCAGCCGCACGTTCTGAACGCTGAACGCGCACAGCACCACCATCTCTGCGGGCTGGAAGAACTGCTGGCCTGTGGCGTCGACATAGGTCACGCCGCGCGCGTGCTTGCGCGCTTCGTCCAGCTCGACCTTCAGCACGTGGGCGTTCGTGCGCAACTCAAACGTGTTGAGCTTGAGCGCCGCCGGCAGTACGCAGATTTGCGGGGACGCCTTCGCAAAATGCTCGCAGCCGAAGTTGGAGCAAAAGCCGCAATACACGCATGCATTCATCGGCAGCCCCTCGGTGTTCACGTACGGACGCGTGCACAGCGCAGAGGGCTGGATGTAGGGGTGGTATCCCATTGATGCTGCAGCCGTGCCGAATAATGCCGATGCAAACGGCACCTTCATCGGCGGATTCGGATACGGACGCGAGCGCCACGGCTCGAATGGGTTGCCTCCCGGTTGCAACTGCCCCTTCAGGTTGCCGGCAAAACCCGACGCGCCGATGAGGTAGTCGAATCGGTCGTAATACGGTTCCAGCTCGTCGTAAGTGAGGGGCCAGTCCTGGGCGGTGAGTTCGGCATCGAAGATGCGGTCGCCGTAGCGCTGGCGATAGTGGCTACGCAGCTTGAGGTCGCTCGGGTCGAATCGGTAATAGGCGCCGGACCAGTGGTTGCCGGCGCCGCCCAGATGCGTGGCCGGATAGGCGAACTGCCAGCGGCGCATCGGCAAGGCCACCTGGTCGCCGCGATTGCGGAAGGTGAAGGTCTCGGTCGACGTGTCCTGGTGCAGCGCATGCCGGCGCGTGTATTTCAGTTCGTCGTGGATGGCCGGCGCCTGGAAATCGGGTGACGGCCAGCGGGGCTGGCCCCGTTCGAGCACCACCACACGCGAGCCATGGGCCGCCAACTCCTTGCCGATGATGGCGCCGGTCCAGCCGCCGCCAATGATGACGGCATCCACAGGGGGCAATGTCTTCATTCACCGCCTCCGTTGCCGGTACCCGTGCGGCTGCGGCATACCTCGTTACTTGCAAGCGCGACGAAGGCAATCGGTTGGGCTTCCGAGCGCGGTGGCGCTGTTGCCATGTCGTGCGCATGTGCTGTGGCAATCGAAACAGGTGCGCGCGTGTAGGGCTGGTTGTGGCGCTCGATGTCATTGGCAAAACTGGCCATTGCACCCGGAAAACCGACCAGCTTCCAGCCCACCATGTCGCGGTTGCCGCCGTAGATGGGGTCGGAGAAATAGCCCTCGACAGCGCCGTCCAGCAGCATCTGGAAGAACACCGCGCTCGGCACACCGTCCATCTGCAGTTTGCCGGCTTCAGCCTCGCCCAGCACCGCGTCCTGCGTCGCTGTATCGAGCTGGACGAATCGCTTTCCGCCATAACGGTTTGCACAGGCGCGGTCCAATGCTGCCAGCCCGAGGCGGTAGCATTCCGCCGGCGTGAGCGCCAGCTGATAGCCCTGTTCCGGTGTGCCTGGCTGGAAGGGGCCATGGCGATAGAAGTTCGCGCCGTTGCCGAAACTGCCCGCCAGTTGTCGATCCAGGAACACCGTGACGCCAGCCTCTTTCGCACCGGGCCCAAGTTCGTCTGCCGGAATCAGGCGCGCAACGATCGCATCGACCGCCGCTTTTTCGTCTGCATTGAAGAAAAGACTCACAGGTTCAGTCGCCGCTGCGCCGGAGGTGGCGCTTGGCCCCGGCGTGGCAGTCATGCCCGGAAGGTGCTCGGATGTGCGTGCCGCTGGGCTTTGCGCGCCAGCGAATACGGTGGTCGAGGCGGGTAGCGTGATCCCCAGGGCCTTCAGCAAGCGGCGTCGGGCCGGTTTGAAGTCGTCGTGCATATCGGGCTCCGTCTTCGGGGATGTTGACGATGGCGGCTCAGCGCGAAACAAAACGCTGAAAGACGACCGGGCAGCAAGAATCGTGACTGCGAACGGATACCGATGGCATGTCGGCTGCTTCAAACACCGGCACGCACCGGAGGCCGAGCATGGACGACGTACGGAAAGTGCAGAAGAGGGCAGCGGCTGGCTTGCTCGTTTTGCTGGGATGGGGAAGTGGGCTTTCGTTCGCGCAGCCCGGGAAGATGGACTCTGCGCGGCCAGCTTCCGCAGCGGCGGCTCCACCTCAGGCGACAAAATCCCTGCCCCGGCATCCCAATACAGTGCCGGCGTCCGCGCCCAAAGCATCCGGCCCCGAGGGCGCCGGCACCTCGGCCGGATCGCGTGGATCCGGCGGTAGCGACGGTTTGGCAGGAACGGGCGCGGCCGCGGGCTCGGGCGGATCCGCAGATATGCGAGGCGAGCCGACGCGTCGGTAGACGACGAGGTTGGCCCGGGGGCGCGCGGTAGTGACCTGCTGCCCGGATTTCCACCCCCGGATGTCGTTTCTGTGACTCCACCTAGAGTCGGCCCTCTTGTCCCAGTTTGAGGTGCATCAAGTCCGGGCGGTAGCCCCTGGCATCTAATGGATTGCATATTTCGCAATCGTTTGACGCCCCGACCATGCGCACCGCCCCCGTGCCGTCTTCGTTGACTGCTGAGCAGATCGACCAACCGTTTCACGCTGCGCTTGCCCGCGCCTCCAATTCGCTGTCGCTCGCATCGATGCAACTGGCGCTGCTCGACTGGGCGCTGCATCTGGCCGTCTCTCCCGGCAAGCAGCTGGATCTGTACCGCTTGGCGCTGACGCAGGCCCAACAACTTGACGGTTACATCCGGAACTGCATGGCGTCCGGGCCCCAGAACGCGTGTCTTTGCGTCCAGCCGCCGGCCCGCGACCGTCGTTTCTCTGCCGACGAGTGGCGCTTGTGGCCGTTCAACGTGCTGCATCAGGCCTTCCTCTTGACAGAACAATGGTGGGAGGCGGCGACGCGCGGCGTGTGGGGAGTCGCCAAACATCATGAGGACGTGGTCGCCTTTGCTGCGCGTCAGTGGCTCGACATGATGTCGCCGGGCAACCAATTGGCAACCAACCCGATTGTCCTGCGCCGGACCTTTGAACAGCACGGCACCAATCTTGTGCGCGGCGCGCTCAATGCGCTTGACGATCTGGAGCGCTCCATGAGCGGCGCGCCCGCTGCCGGTACCGAACGCTTTATGGTGGGCCGCGACGTGGCCATCACGCCCGGCAAGGTGATCCTGCGCAATCGGCTGATCGAGCTGATCCAGTACACGCCGGCCACGGGCAAGGTCCAGGCCGAGCCCATCCTGATCGTGCCGGCCTGGATCATGAAGTACTACATCCTGGACCTGTCGCCGCAGAACTCACTGATCCGCTATCTGGTCGAGCAGGGCCATACCGTGTTCTGCATCTCCTGGAAGAACCCTGACGAGGCGGATCGCGACCTCGACATGGACGACTACCTGAAGCTCGGCGTCTTTGCCGCGCTCGATGCCGTCAATGCCATCGTGCCGGGCCAGCGCGTACATGCGACCGGCTACTGCCTTGGGGGCACGCTATTGGCGATTGCCGCCGCTGCCATGGCACGCGATGGCGATGCGCGGCTGGCCTCCATGACGCTGTTTGCCGCGCAGACAGACTTTGTGAGCCGGGCGAACTGGGCCTGTTCATCGACGAGGCCCAGGTCAGCCTGCTTGAAGCACAGATGGAGCAGACCGGCTATCTGCGTGCCAGCCAGATGGCCGGGGCCTTCCAGATGCTGCGCTCGTACGACTTGCTGTGGTCGCGCCTGGTGGGCGAATACCTGCTGGGCGACCGCGCGCCCATGAACGACCTGATGGCCTGGAACGCCGATGCCACGCGCATGCCCGCGCGCATGCACAGCCAGTACCTGCGGCACCTGTTTCTGAACGACGACCTGAGCGAGGGCCGCTACCCCGTCAACGGCAAGCCGGTGGCGCTCAACGATATCGATTTGCCCATCTTCGTGGTGGGCACGCTGACCGACCACGTGGCGCCCTGGCGCTCCGTCTACAAGCTGCATCACCTGACCGAGGCTGAGCTGACGTTCGTGTTGACCAGCGGCGGCCATAACGCCGGCATCGTGAGCCCGCCCGTCAACTCGCATCGGCGTTTCCAGATGCAGACACGCCATGCAGGCGAGACATCGGCGGCGCCGGATGATTGGCTGGCCTCGGCACCCGCCACAGAAGGCTCTTGGTGGCCGGCGTGGCATGCATGGCTCGTTGCACATGCCTCGGGCTCCGCAGTGGTGAAGCCGCCGAAGATGGGCGTTCCAGGATCGCCGCCATTGGCCGAGGCGCCCGGCACCTACGTGCTGGAGAAATAGATGCGTGTGGAGAAACAACGCCGGCAGCATGGCAGCTACGCAGGCACCCGCACCGCCGGGATGGCCGCCGCCGCTGTGCTGGCCCTGTCGGCTTGCATCTCGATGGCGCCGCCTTACGAGGCGCCCGCGTTGCCTGTGGCCCAGCACTACGACACCGACGACGGCACGGACGGCCTGTCCGCCGCCGCCACCGGCTGGCAGGCGTACTTTACGGACACGCGCCTGCAGGCGTTGATTGCGCAAGCGCTGGAGAACAACCGTGACTTGCGCACTGCCGTGCTGCGCGTGGAAGAGGCGCGTGCCGCGTTTGGCATCCAGCGCTCGGAGTCTTTTCCGCACCTTGACGCGCAGGCCGGCGTCAGCCGTCTGAGCATTCCGGCGGACGTCAGCCCATTCGGCATACCCATGCGTGTCACCCAGTACCAGGTGGGGGCCGGTGTCTCCAGCTGGGAGATCGATTTCTGGGGGCGCGTGCGCAACCTCAACGACGCCGCCCTGGAAAGCTACGTAGCCTCCGACGCGGCGCGCCGCGCGGTCGCGCTTGGGCTGATCGCACAGGTGGCCGACAGCTACCTGGTCCTGCGTGAACTGGACGAGCGCATCGCGCTGGCGCAGCAGACCGTCGACAGCCGCACCGAGACACTACGCATCTTCTCGCGCCGCGTTGCGGTCGGGGCGACTTCACGATTGAACCAAACGCAGGTCGAGACCCTGCTGACCCAGGCGCAGGCGCTGCTGACGCAACTGCGGCAGGCGCGCGACGTTCAGGCGCACGGCCTAGCCGTGCTTGTCGGCAAGCCCATCGACCTGCCACCGGTTGCCGAGCCGCTTGACGAGCGCCACATGCTGGCCGAGCTGCGCGCTGGTCTGCCTTCCGATCTCCTGACGCAGCGCCCGGACATTGCAGCTGCGGAGCACCGGCTGCGGGCCGCGCACGCCAGCATCGGTGCGGCGCGGGCAGCGTTCTTTCCGCGGGTGGCGCTGACGGGCGCTTACGGCACGATCGCCCCGGAACTGGGCAATCTGTTTGCACCCGGCACACGCGCCTGGGTGTTTGCGCCGAGTATCAGCCTGCCGCTGTTTGAAGGTGGAAGCTGCGCAGCAACCTCGACCTGGCAGAAGCCCGCCGGGACCTTGCCGTGGCCGCCTACGAAAAGACGGTGCAGGGCGCATTCCGCGACGTGTCTGACGCGCTGTCGGCACGCAGGTGGCTGGCCGAACAGCTCGACATTGCAAAGGCCGCATTGGCCGCACAGACCGAACGGGCGCGGCTGTCGCAACTACGTTTCGACGCTGGAGCATCGACGTTCCTGGAGGTGCTCGACGCCCAGCGCGATCTGCTGGCCGCGCAGCAGCAACTGGTGCAAATGCGTCGCTCGCTTCTCTCGAGCCGCGTTGGCCTGTATGCGGCACTGGGCGGCGGCACGCAGGCCGTCGAATCCGCAACTGATCCGCAACCCCATCCTCTGAGCCTGACGCCGGCACCGCGCGTATCGGGCCGAACAACACCATGACGACGACTCCCCAACAACGATGGATTGCGCTGCTGGCGGCCGCCCTGGTGGTAGCCGGAGCGGCGTTCGCGTGGAAGGCGCTCCGGCAAGAAGGTCCCGGCAAGGGTTTTGTGAGCGGCAACGGCCGCATCGAAGCCACCGAAATCGACGTGGCAACCAAGCTCCCCGGCCGCGTGCAGGACATCCTGGTGGACGAGGGCGACTTCGTGACGGCAGGGCAGCCGCTTGCACACATGCAAGTGCAGACGCTGGAAGCGCAGCGCGACGAGGCTCTGGCGCGGCAGCAGCAATCGGTATCTGCCGTGGCGAGCGCACAGGCGCAGGTGGCCGTGCGAGAAGCCGATAGGCAAGCGGCACTGGCGCAGATCGCCCTGCGTGAGAGCGACCTCGATGCCGCGCAGCGCCGCCTGGCGCGCTCCGAGACGCTGTCGCACGAAGGGGCATCGTCGATGCAGGAGCTGGACGACGACCGCGCCCGCGTGCGCAGCGCCAAGGCCGCGTTGGTGGCGGCCCGCGCGCAAGCCGAGGCGGCGCAGGCAGCCGTATTGGCCGCGCGGACACAGGTGGCCGGCGCCGGCGCCACCGTCAAGGCGGCAGACGCCACCGTACTGCGCATCAAAGCCGATATCGATGACAGCGCCCTGACGGCGCCGCGCGACGCCCGCGTGCAATACCGCATCGCCCAGCCCGGCGAGGTCTTGGCCGGCGGCGGGCGGCTGCTCAATCTCGTCGATCTGTCCGACGTCTACATGACCTTCTTCGTGCCGGAGACCGACGCGGGCCGCATCGCCATGGGCAGCGAGGTGCGTATCGTGCTCGACGCAGCGCCGCAATACGTGATTCCGGCGCGCGTGTCGTTTGTCGCCAGCACCGCGCAATTCACGCCCAAGACCGTGGAAACGGCCAGCGAGCGCCAGAAGCTGATGTTCCGCGTCAAGGCGCAGATCGATCGCGATCTGCTGCGCAAGCACCTGAAGCTGGTGAAGACCGGCTTGCCCGGCGTGGCGTGGCTGAAGCTCGACGCGCAAGCCGAATGGCCGGCCGGCCTGGCGATCAAGGTTCCGCAGTGACCGCCTCTGCCGACTCATGCGCCTCGCCTGACGCGCGCCCGGCGGCGCCGGTGGCCAGCCTGGCCGGCGTGCGCCTGCGCTACCGCAAGACGCTCGCGCTGGATGGCGTCACGCTCGACCTGCCCGCGGGGTGCATGGTCGGGTTGATCGGCCCGGACGGCGTGGGCAAGTCCAGCCTGCTGTCTCTGGTGGCGGGCGCCCGGGCCCTGCAGGAAGGCTCCGTCCATGTGCTGGGCAGCGACATGAGCGACCGCCGAGCACGCGCAGCGGTCGGCCCACGCATCGCTTACATGCCGCAAGGGTTGGGGCGCAACTTGTATCCCACGCTTTCGATCGAAGAGAACCTGCAGTTTTTCGGGCGCCTGTTCGGCCACGATGCAGCGGAGCGCCGCCGCCGCATTGATGCACTCACGGCCAGCACCGGCCTGCGGGCGTTCCTCTCACGGCCTGCAGGCAAGCTCTCGGGCGGCATGAAACAGAAGCTGGCGTTGTGCTGCGCGCTGATCCACGACCCGGATCTGTTGATCCTCGATGAACCGACCACGGGCGTCGACCCGCTTTCGCGCAGGCAGTTCTGGGACCTGATTGCCAGTATTCGCGCCGCGCGACCCGGCATGAGCGTGATCGTGGCCACCGCATACATGGAAGAGGCCGAGCGCTTCGACTGGCTGGTCGCCATGGACGCCGGGCAGGTGCTCGCCACCGGCACGCCGGCTGAGCTGCGCAGCCGCGCCGGTGCCGATTCGCTTGAGGCCGCCTTCATCGCACTGCTGCCGCCAACGCGCCGGCAGGGCCATCAGGCCGTGGTGGTGCCACCCCTGGTGGCCAGTGCAGAAGACGATGTGGCTGTGCAGGCGAGCGGCCTGACCATGCGCTTCGGCGACTTCGTTGCCGTCGACCACGTCGACTTCCGCATCCGTCGTGGAGAAATCTTCGGCTTTCTCGGCTCCAACGGCTGCGGCAAATCGACCACCATGAAGATGCTCACCGGCCTGCTGCCCGCCAGCGAAGGGCAGGCCTGGCTGTTCGGCCATCCGGTGGACCCGAAGGACATCGACACACGCCGGCGCGTGGGTTACATGTCGCAGGCGTTCTCGCTGTATGGCGAGCTGACGGTGCGTCAGAACCTTGCGCTGCATGCGCGGCTGTTCCAGGTGCCCGAGCAGGAAGTGCAGTCGCGCGTGGCAGAGATGCTGACCCGGTTCGGGCTGCAGGACGTGTCCGACAGCCTGCCCCAGAGCTTGCCGCTGGGCATGCGGCAGCGCCTGTCACTGGCCGTGGCGATGGTGCACAAGCCCGAGTTGCTGATCCTGGACGAGCCGACCTCCGGCGTGGACCCGGTCGCACGCGACATGTTCTGGCGCCTGATGATCGACCTCGCGCGGCGGGACCGCGTGACCATCTTCATCTCCACGCATTTCATGAACGAGGCCGAGCGATGCGACCGCATCTCGCTCATGCATGCGGGCCGCGTGCTGGTGAGCGACGCGCCCGCGGCGCTGGTGCATGCCCGGGGTACAGAGACGCTGGAGCAAGCGTTCATCGCCTATCTGCAGGAGGCGGCCGAAGCGTCTGCGGGAGCCGCCGAGTTTGCCGCGCCGCCGGAGCGCGCGGCGCCAACCCTGCGCCTACCGGCATGTCGGCCGCGCGCCGCTTCAGTCTGGCGCGTGCGATGAGCTATTCGCTGCGCGAGGCCCTGGAACTGCGCCGTGACCGCGTGCGCGCCACGCTGGCGCTGCTGGGCACGGCCATCCTCATGTTCATCATCGGATACGGCATCAGCCTCGATGTGGAGAACCTGACCTACGCCGTGCTCGACCGTGACCAGACCGTGCTTTCACACGACTACACGCTCAACCTGGCGGGCTCGCGTTATTTCATCGAAAAACCCCCGATTCGCGACTACGCTGAGTTGGACCGCCGCATGCGCAACGGCGAGTTGTCGCTGGCAATCGAAATTCCGCCGGGCTTCGCGCGCGATGTGGAGCGCGGCACGGCCGTGCAGATCGGGGCCTGGGTGGACGGCGCCATGCCCACCCGCGCGGAAACCGTGCGCGGTTACGTGCAGGCGATCCACCAGCTCTGGCTGGCAGATGCGGCCGTGCACCGGCTGGGCGTGCGCCTGGCGGCGCCCAGCAGTGTTGAAACGCGCTATCGCTACAACCCCGACGTGAAAAGCCTGCCTGCCATGGTGCCCGCCGTGATTCCAATGCTGCTGATGATGATTCCCGCCATGCTGGCGGCGTTGTCCGTGGTGCGAGAGAAGGAACTGGGCTCCATCATCAATTTCTACGTGACGCCGGTCACGCGGGCGGAATTCGTGCTCGGCAAGCAGGCGCCGTACATCGTGCTGGCCATGCTGAACTTCTTCTTGCTGGCGCTGCTGGCGGTGACGGTGTTCGGTGTGCCGATCAAGGGCAGCTTTGCAACGCTCGCGCTGGGGGCGCTGATCTTCGTGACGTGTTCCACGGGTTTCGGGCTGTTTGCGTCGACCTTCACGCAAAGCCAGATCGCGGCCATGTTCGTCACGATGATCGGCACGATCATTCCGTGCGTGCAGTTTGCAGGACTGCTCAATCCGGTGTCGTCGCTGGAAGGGGCGGGCGCTGTGATCGGGCGCGTGTATCCGGCCACGCATTTCCTGACGATCAGCCGCGGCGTGTTCAGCAAGGCGCTGGATGTGGGCGCGCTGGGCAGCGCCTTCTGGCCGCTCCTGGCGGCGGTGCCGTTCATCCTGGGCGCCACCTTGCTGATGCTGCGCAAGCAGGATCGGTAGGAGAGTCACGCCATGCTGCACCTTCCGACCAATCGCCGCACCGCCCGCCTGAGCAACATTTTCCGGCTGGGCATCAAGGAATTGCGAAGCCTGCTGCGCGACCCGATGATGCTGGTGCTGATCGTCTACACCTTCACGCTGTCGATCTACGTGGCTGCCACCGCGATGCCGGAGAGTCTGCACAATGCCTCGATCGCCATCGTTGATGAAGACAGCTCGCCGCTGTCGGCGCGCATTGTCTCAAGCTTCTATCCACCGCATTTCCGCACCCCGGCGCTGATCCCGCTCACGGACGTGGACCCAGGCATGGACAGCGGCCGCTACACGTTCGTGCTCGACATCCCGCCCAATTTCCAGCGCGACGTGCTGGCTGGCCGCGCACCGTCGATCCAGCTCAACATCGACGCCACGCGCATGAGCCAGGCCTTCACCGGCAACGGCTACATCCAGCAGATCGTCTCGGGCGAGGTGAACACGTTCCTGCAGCGCCACCGCGCCGCGCCTGCCACGCCGGTCGACCTGGTGCTGCGCACACGCTTCAACCCCAACCTGGAGCAGACGTGGTTCGGCTCGTTGATGGAGATCATCAACAACGTGACCATGCTGTCGATCATCCTGACGGGCGCGGCGCTGATCCGCGAACGCGAGCACGGCACGATCGAGCACCTGCTGGTGATGCCTGTCACGCCGTTCGAGATCATGGTGTCCAAGGTCTGGTCGATGGGGCTGGTGGTGGTGCTCGCCGCGCTGGTGGCGCTGGTGTTCGTGGTGCAGGGCGCCCTGCATGTCCCGATCGAAGGCTCGATCCTGCTCTTCATGCTGGTGGCCACGCTGCACTTGTTTGCCACAACCTCCATGGGAATCTTTCTTGCGACGGTGGCGCGGTCCATGCCGCAGTTCGGCATGCTGCTCGTTCTGGTGCTGCTGCCGCTGCAGTTGCTCTCCGGCGGCACCACCCGCGCGAGAGCATGCCCGGCGTGGTCCGGGACATCATGCTCGCCGCACCGACCACGCATTTCGTATCGGCGTCGCAAGCCATTCTCTATCGGGGTGCGGGGCTGGATGTCGTGTGGCCGCAGTGTCTGGCCATCTGCGTTATCGGCGCCGTGCTGTTTCTCGCATCGTTGACACGTTTTCGCCAAACCATCAGCCAGATGGCTTAAGGAGCCAACATGGATACACCCGCCAACGTTCCGCTCGCGCTCCAAAAGGCGCAGCTCGCATTCGCACTGCAGACGTTGGGTCTGCTCAAGGCAACGCGACAGCGCTGGTATGAACTCGGCGCCGGCCTGCTTGCCGCAGACGTGGCCCGCACGGAATCTGCGCTGGCCGACCTGCAAAGCGTCGAGGACTGGAACGCGTTTGCAGCACTGCTGCCCAACGCTTTCTGGCAGAGCAGCCAGCGCGCCATGGATGTGCTGCAAGGGTTGCTGCAAACGGCTATCTCGAACCAGTCGAGCTTCGTGGCGGATTACCAGCGCGTCATGCTGGAATGGCAGCAGGCTTCCGTTCGGGCCCTGAGCACAGCCGGCAATGCCATGCCGGTCCACACGGCGCTGCAGGGCATGCTGTCAACGTGGGGCGTGCCGGGCGATGCATGGGTCCGCCCCGCAAGCGAGCAGTCGAACCCGAATCTTCTGCGTGCCCCGGCAAGGGCAACGGACAACTCCGCAAAGCTTCCTGACGAGCGCACATGGGCCCCGATCATCTGCCTCCATCTCCGGCGCTCCTGCCGGGCAGCGACCTCAGCGTGGTGCGCAATCGCACCTTTGACGAAATTGCCGTTGGCGACACCGCAGCCATCCTGCGCACGCTCACGGCCGAGGACATCCAGCTCTTTGCCGTGCTGTCGGGGGACGTCAACCCCCAGCACCTCGACCCGGAATTTGCCGCATCCACGCGCTTTCATGGCGTGATCGCCCACGGCATGCTGGGCGGAGCGCTCATCTCCGCCTTGCTCGGGACCCGTTTGCCGGGCCCGGGAACGATCTACCTTGGGCAGACGCTGCAATTCCTGGCACCGGTGCGCATTGGCGACACCTTGACCATCCGCGTGACGGTGGTCAGCAAAGAGAATGAAAGAAAGCGCGTCAAGCTGGCATGCACGTGTACGAACGACAGCGGCACGGTGGCCATCGCGGGCGAGGCGGAGGTCATCGCGCCCACCGAGCGAATCGAGCGTCCGCGTACCACACTGCCGGATGTGCGCATCACCACCGGCAGTGACGGTATCCATCGGCTGCTCGACCATGTGCGGCCTCTTGGTGCGATTCACATGGCTGTCGTTCACCCGTGCGACGTGCTGAGCCTGTCTGCCGTGATGGACGCGCGCGCTGAAGGGCTGATCGTGCCGTGTCTCGTCGCGCCATATGCCAAGCTGATGCGCGTGGCCGCCGAAGCCGGCCTCGACCTCCGCGGCATCGAGATTGAAGACGTGCCGCACAGCAGCGCCGCTGCCACCCGCGCAGTGGAGCTTGTCACGCAGGGCAGGGCAGAGGCGCTCATGAAGGGCAGCCTGCATACCGATGAACTGATGGCGGCGGTCGTGCGCGAAGAGGCTGGGCTGCGTACCAAGCGCCGGATCAGCCATTGCTTCCTCATGCAGTCGCCCGCGTATCCGAGGCCGTTTATCGTGACGGATGCGGCGATCAACATCACGCCGACCCTCGACCAGAAGGCGGACATCGTGCGCAACGCCATCGATCTGGCCCATGCGATTGGCGTGGAACGGCCTCGGGTGGCGATCCTTGCAGCGGTCGAAACCGTGAACCCGCGCATGCCGGCCACGCTCGATGCGGCGGCGCTGTGCAAGATGGCGGACCGTGGCCAGATTGAGGGCGGGGTGCTGGACGGGCCATTGGCCTTCGATAACGCAGTATCTGCCGCTGCCGCGCGCATCAAGGGCATCGTCTCGGAAGTGGCAGGGCAGGCCGATGTGCTCGTGGTGCCCGATCTCGAAAGCGGCAACATGCTCGCCAAGCAGTTGGAATACCTGGGCGGGGGCCAGCGCGGGCATCGTGCTCGGCGCCCGCGTGCCCATTGTGCTGACCAGCCGTGCCGACTCACGCGAATCGCGCATTGCGTCGTGCGCGCTTGCCACATTGCTGGCTCACCGTTACCGCAACTTACCGCCATGAACGATTGCATCGTCGTACTGAACTGCGGCTCGTCGAGCATCAAGTTTGCGTTGTTCGATGCCACCTGGACCCGTTGCCGCGCAGGCCCATGTGGAACGGCAAAGTGGAGGGGATCGGCACTGAACACCCCACCGCAACTGAGGCAGGCGCGCCGACACACGCGCTCCAACTTGACAGTGCGCAGCCGTATCACGCCGCGCTCGTGCACATTCGCCGACGTGTCGAGCAAAGGCTGGACGGCCGTCGGCTAATGGCCGTGGCGCATCGGGTGGTGCATGGCGGCGCCAAGTACTTTGCGCCGGTACGCGTGGACGCGGAGGTGCTGTCCGATCTACGCAGCTACATTCCACTGGCGCCGCTGCATCAGCCATTTGCACTGGAAGCCATCGATGCGCTTCTGTCGGACTTGCCTGACGTGCCGCAAGTCGCCTGCTTCGATACCGCGTTCCACAGCACGCTGCCGCAGGTCGAGACGATGCTGCCGTTGCCTTACAAGGCATGGGAGCGCGGCCTGCGGCGTTATGGCTTTCATGGGCTGTCGTACGAATACATGTCGATTGCCTTGCCCGAACGGCATGGCGATATCGCCCGCGGGCGAACCATCGTCGCGCACCTCGGCAGCGGTGCCAGCCTGTGTGCAATGCACGGGCTCAAGAGCGTGGCCACAACGATGGGGTTTTCCGCACTCGAAGGCCTGATGATGGGCACGCGATGTGGCTCGCTGGATCCGGGTGCGGTGCTCTACATGATGGAGACGGAGCATCTTTCCCCGGCACAGGTCGGGCACGTGCTGTATCACGAATCGGGTCTGCTTGGCGTGTCGGGGCTGTCTTCCGACCCGCGCGAACTCATTTCGCACGAAGCCGACAACCCGCGCGCCCAGGCAGCGCTGGCGCTCTACGTGCGCCGTATCGTCCGCGAGATCGGCGCCTTGGTGGCGGTGCTGGGCGGGCTGGATTTCCTGGTATTCACGGCCGGTATCGGCGAACACAACGCCGTACTGCGCGAACGCGTTGTCGGTGCACTGGGTTACCTGGGGGCCGAACTGGATGACGCAGCCAACCAAGCGCATGCCGCAATCATTTCCAGTTCTGCGAGCCGCATCCGCGTGGCGGTAGAGCCGACGAATGAAGAATGGATTGCGGCTCGGCATGCTGTCCGATGCAATTTGCGGTGACAAGTCTTCTTGTCGAAAAAACCGGATGGGAGAGATGCTGTCGGCGCCTGCGGGCGCTCCATTTATTTTACATAATGCAAATTACACGACATCTTGATGTCAAAGCTACGTGCCGATGCGCCGTTGACATGCATCAATGGCGGCTCGTGCCGGCCATACATTGACATTGCGTGCATCTGCCGCCTTCCGCACAAAAAATCCCGTTGACCCTCCCTGCATGGGAGGGTTTATCGTTTTCTGAGCGTACGAAACGCGTGCTGCCCCGAAAGCAGGTGCATCTGGCAGCGGGCGAACGCATAGGAAGGAGCCAATCTCAATGGAAGAGCACCGCCACATCCACGCTGCCGAGCCCGATCACACGCGTTCACATGACGGGCATGCCGGCCATCATCATGAAGGGCACGATGTGATGCACCGGCACGATCGAACTACAACATCGCCCATCGGGCAGATCGACGCAGACCGCGTTGCGCCCTCTTCCGCCGGCCCCCGAGCGGGGACCGTCTACACCTGCCCGATGCATCCTGAAATCCGGCAGGACCGCCCAGGTAATTGTCCGATCTGCGGTATGACGCTGGAACCGATCGTTCCGGAACTGGGTGACGAAGAGAACCCCGAGCTGGAAGACTTCCAACGCCGCTTCTGGTGGACGCTGCCGCTTACCGTTGCGGCTTTCATCCTGGCGATGTTCGGACACCGATACGGCTGGATGGACGCCCCGCAGCAAAGCTGGATCGAGCTGGCCTCTCGACGCCCGTCGTGCTCTGGGCGGGCTATCCCTTTTTCAAGCGATGCGCTCAGTCGTTCATGCATCGTAGTCCAAACATGTGGACGCTCATTGGCCTGGGCGCCGGCGCGGCCTATCTCTACAGCGTGATCGCCACCATCGCGCCAGGCGCGTTTCCACAGACGTTCGCGGAGCATGGTCGCATCGGTGTCTACTTTGAGGCGGCGGCGGTCATTATTTCGCTCACGCTGGTGGGTCAACTTCTGGAGTTGAAGGCGCGCTCGCAGACGTCAGCGGCAATCAAGTCGCTGCTTGGGCTTGCCCCCAAAACGGCACGGCGTGTCAACGCAGACGGCACCGAGGCAGATGTGCCCTTGGCCGACGTACACGTGGGCGACCGCCTGCGCGTGCGCCCCGGTGAGAAAGTGCCCACCGACGGCATCGTGATCGAGGGCGCAAGCTCCGTCGACGAATCGATGATTACCGGCGAGCCCATTCCTGTGACCAAGCGGGTGGGCGACCACGTGATTGGCGCGACCATGAACACCGCAGGGAGCTTGATCATCGAATCGGAGAAAGTGGGCTCCGAGACTGTCCTCTCGCAGATCGTTCAGTTGGTCGCTCAAGCGCAGCGCTCCAAGGCACCCATGCAGCGCATGGCCGATAAGGTCGCGGGAGGCTTCGTTGTTGCTGTGGTTGCCATTGCGGTGCTCACCTTCTTTGCCTGGGGATTGTTTGGGCCGCAGCCAAGCTGGGTGTATGGGCTCATCAATGCGGTTGCCGTGTTGATCATCGCGTGCCCATGCGCGTTGGGCCTCGCCACCCCAATGTCGATCATGGTGGCAAGCGGCAAGGGCGCCACGAACGGCATCCTGTTTCGCGACGCGGCCGCCATCGAGAATCTGCGCAAGGTAGACACCCTCGTCGTCGACAAGACCGGAACGCTCACGCAAGGCAAGCCCGCGTTTGAGCGCAGCTTGGGCGCCAACGGTTTTGATGCGTCCGAAGTGCTCCGCCTGGCGGCCAGTCTCGACCAGGGCAGCGAGCATCCATTGGCGGCGGCCATTGTCGAGGCCGCGAAAGCGCGCGGATTGTCCTTGCAGAACGCCCAGGATTTCGAGTCCAGCAGCGGCATCGGCGTACGCGGTTCGGTCGGGGGAAAGAGGCTCGCGCTGGGCAACGCCGTGTTGATGGAGCAAGAGCGTGTTGACGCAACCGCATTGGCCCAGTCCGCGGACGAACTACGCACCCGCGGCGCAAGCGTCATGTACCTGGCCGCAGACGGCATGCTTGCCGGTTTGCTCGCCGTCTCCGATCCGGTCAAACCGACCACGGTCGAAGCGTTGGCGCAGTTCAAGGACAAGGGCATCCGCGTGGTGATGGCCACAGGCGACGGCACGGCAACGGCAAAGGCGGTCGCTCAATCATTGGGCATCACCGAATTTCACGGAGAAGTCAGGCCCGCCGATAAGTTGGCGCTCGTGACGAGGCTTCAAAGCGAAGGCAGAACAGTGGCGATGGCCGGAGACGGGATCAACGATGCACCTGCATTGGCGAAGGCCGATGTCGGTATTGCCATGGGCACGGGCACGGACGTCGCCATGAACAGCGCGCAGGTCACGCTTCTCAAAGGCGATCTGCGCGGCATCGCACGCGCACGGGCGCTGTCCGAGGCGACGATTGGCAACATGAAGCAAAACCTCGGTTTTGCGTTCGTCTACAACGCCTTGGGGGTACCGCTCGCGGCCGGTGTTCTGTACAGCACGACCGGTTTGCTGCTGTCTCCGATGATCGCGGCGCTCGCGATGAGCCTCAGTTCGGTTTCGGTGGTATCCAACGCGCTGCGCTTACGCCGCGCAAGCATCTAGCCGCCAGCCACGCACCGGGCGTTCAGCAAATCAGCCAATGCGTCCTCCAGGCGCGAAAACCGAAACCGATAGCCTGCCTGCATGGCTCGTGCGGGCTCAACATGCTGGCTTCCCAGCAACAGGATGGACATTTCCCGTAGCGCCACGCGCAACGCCCATGCGGGAACAGGAAAGAGCATTGGGCGGTGAAGCGCCCGCGCCAGGGCCTGTGCAAATTCCCTATTGCACACGGCATGCGGCGCGCACGCATTGAACACCCCTCGGCAGTCTTCCGTGCGCAGCAGAAAGTCGATCAGTCCGACCTCGTCATCCAGATGGATCCACGGTGTCCATTGGCGGCCATTCCCGAGACGGCCACCGAGCCCCAAGCTGAACGGCAGCAGCAGCTTCGGCAACATTCCGCCACTGCGGGCAAGTATCGGCGCCGTCCGCAGCAGGACAACCCGCATGCCCAGTTGCTCGGCGCGCTCGGCCTCTTGCTCCCAGGCCACGCAAAGCCTGCTGCCAAAATCGCTCCCGCCCGGATCGCTACCCTCGTCGAGGCGCTCGTTCCCGCGGTCGCCATACCAGCCCGTTGCAGAAGCCGAGACGAGCACGCGGGGACGCAGCACGCTTTCGCCCAGCCAATCCACGAGTTCGCGTGTCAGGTCGATGCGGCTGCGCCATAGAACCTGCCGCCTCCGCGCGGTCCACGGGCGGTCGGCGATCGGTGCGCCGGCCAGGTTGACCACTGCATCGAACGGCTCCGCGTCATCAAGCTCGCGCAGAGCGGCCACCCCTTGCGCACCGGAACACAGCGTCGGCACACGTAGCGGCGTACGACTCCAGACAACGAGCTCATGGCCGGCCGCCACCCAATAACGGCAAAGCGCCCGGCCGATCAAGCCGGTGCCTCCGGTCAGCAATATACGCACGGTTGTTCAAGGCTCATGTCAATCGAAATCGGGACAGTGCAGCACAGCTTGGGTCTACAGCGTCTCCAGCCGCGCACGCACGTCCTCGGCGCATCAAGTTCCTCTGCCAGCGCCCTCCCCTTGCGGATCTGCCCCCTGCCCGGCGTTGTCCAGCCAGTCGACCAAGTTGCTGTGAACGCCGTGGTCCACCGGTTGCGCTTTGAGCCAAGACGCCGGCGAGCGCCGTCGTGCCGCCACCCGCGATGGCCACGCCGGCTGCGCGATATTCCCGATTCATGAAACGAAACTGGCCGGCGACATTGGCGCTCAGCTTGGCTATGGAGTCAGTGCCGAGTATAGGGATGCAAGGCCGTGTTCTGTGTCCTTCCGCTCGCCATTTCGAACACAAATACCAACGCATTCCCGACTCACGGGCCGAGCAAACGCGTCAAAGCAAAAGAAGTCCGCTACGCCTTGGCAATGAAATCGCCGTTGGGAATGTCACGACACCGATACAGCGGTGTGCGGCGCCAGCATCAACGCGGCGACTGGCACTTCTGCCAGAAGACTCTCCGAGCCGGAGCCGACCGCGCCCATCGTCGCAGCGCCGACGGCCTCAAGCGGCACAGCCAGCACGAATGTGGCGCCCATCCCTTCGCCGGCGCTCGTCGCTGTCAACGTGCCGCCGTGCAGCGTGGCGAGCTTGCGCGCAATGGCGAGCCCGAGACCCAACCCGCCGTGATCCTTGGGACGCGACGCACCCAGCTGTGCAAACGGCTCAAAAATCGTTTCCAGCTTCTCCGGCGGGATGCCCTTGCCGCTGTCGGACATTGCGACCTTCACGATGGGGCCGTCCAAGGTGACAACAACATCGATGTGCCCGCCCGCAGGCGTGTAGCGCATTGCATTGCTGAGCACGTTCGAGATGATCTGGCGCAGACGTACCGCGTCACCCACCACGGCGCCCCCAGCTTCGAGCCGATAGCGCAGATCGATCTGCTTGCGTTGCGCAATCGGCATCCAACTTTGGACCTCCGCCGAGACAATGTTCTCGATGCGCAGCGGCTCGGTTTCAATGACCAGTTTGTTGGTTGCGGCTCGATTGACATCCAACAGATCGTCGACGAGTCGTGCCTGTGCATCGATGTTTCGATGCAGCACCTCGACACACCGCATGACAGCCTCAGGGTCGGCCGCCTTGGCTGCCAGCACCTCGGTCCAGGCCTTGATTGCATTGAGCGGCGTGCGGAGTTCATGCGAAACCGTGGCGATCAACGAGTCCTTGAGCGAGCTTGCGGTTTGCGCTTCCTGACGGCGAAGCCGCTCGTGCTCCAGCAGCCGGTCCCGCTCCTTTTCCACCAGTTTCTGCTTGGTGATGTCGATCGTGATCCCGTCAAACTGAACGGGGTCGCCCGATTCGGAATGCCGCGTGCGGCCCATCGCCCGCACCCAACGCACGTCACCCGACGGCGACAGCGTGCGGTATTCGATGTCATACGGCATGGCGCGGTACACGGCCGCTTCGACGGCCTCGCGCGTATGTTCGACATCGTCTGGATGCAACCGCGCATAGAAAACGCCGATATCGACCTCGGCATCGGCCGGAAGCCAGAAATGCTCTTTGCACTTGGCATTCCAGACGATCTTGTCCAGCGGCATCGGGCAGTAGAACGTGCCGATCTCGGCCGCTTCAACCGCCATGCGAAGCATGGCTTCGTCTTGAAACGCGTCGTCAGCGCGGCCACTGCCGCGGCGGTGCTCAGAAACGCGGTGGAACCGGATGATGGCGCGGCCGGGCGACGCTTCTTCGCCGTCAGGCAGGATCTCCGCTTGGAAGCGGGCACCGCTGCGCCCATGGAGTTCAATCGTTTGCGCAGAAGCGCGCTGAATGACACCCAAAATGGCATCGAGAAGCGTATCCGCTTGCAGATCGAGCGCTTGCCCCTCTTGAAGCGGGAGCATGAGCGTGTCGCGCGCCGCCGTATTCGCGAAAACGATGAAGAGCCGCTCGTCTACGACGATATACGGTTCAGGAAGGACCTTTAATACGCCGTAGGGCAGTTGCATTAGAGCCGCCAGGTGGGGAAGCCGGCAGGTCGCCAGCCACGGCATTGTAGGGTGTTGCAGACGCGGCCGCACCTTTACCGCGGGCGCAACGTCAGGATGGACTTCCCATGGGTGCAAACGTGGCGCCCAGGCGCCGGTAAAAAACGCATTGTCGCTGCGGTGCCGGGCCAGCTCGGCCAGACTCAACTCATCGCCCTGCTTTTGTTTGTGTGTCTTCGGATGCCGATGCGAGCGATGCCCGGTGCCGCCAGCGCAGACGCTTCGTTTGTAAAAGTGCCGCCAATCCACTTTGGCGAACCCATAAACGAGCGCGAGAAACACGACCTGCGACACGACGAAGTACACGCCCATATACGCCCCGTCGATCTCCGTCTCCTCATCCAGATAACGGGCGCCGATCTGGGCAATGTGCGTCCAGGTCAGATAGCTGATCCAGCGGCCAATGAAGAACGGCACGCCGATCAGCCATAGCCGCATCCCGGTCAAACCGTACGCAATGAAGATGTAGTTGGACGGAAACGGGCTGAAGGCGTAGGCGAGCATCAGGCCGACCGTCATACCCTTGCGCTCTTCCAACCAGCCTCGCACCACGTCGACGTTCTGACGATCCGCCTCGCGCATCCAGCGCTTGCGTACAAGCGTGCAGGACAGCCTCGCAAGGACCAAGCGCCCAAGGGTTGCCGCGCAGGCAGCAACGCCCGCAAGAAGCTCCGGGTTCGCATCGGGCCGCGAGAAGCCAACCCATGACATCACCATCCACGTGGGCGGTGCGAAGGCCGGCATCACGTTCAGCAAGAAGATGGTCGCGAACAACGCGAGCAGGTTTGTCATGGCGTTCAGGCCTCTCCACCCAGCACATGGAACAGTTCGTCTTCTTGCGCGCAATGCAGCCGCAGGATGGCATCGAGCCCGTACAGCAGGCGTTGCAGCTCTTGTGTCACAGCGGCATCGGGTCCGTCCGGGGAAACATCCGCCACGATACGGCCCAACAGGTTCGTCACGCGGAATATCTCGCGATGCATGGCGCTCATTGCCGCCATCGGGTCGTCTCCGCCGAGCAGGCGCGCGACGTCCGGGTACAGCTGGGTATCGTCTCGGCGCTCATGCGGCAGCAGGACATCTGCCAAGGATTGGTTGAGCGACAGCAGCGCGGCTTTCGCCGCAGCGCCCGCCATATGCGGCAGCGAGTCTGCGACGACGCGGATGCGGCCGAGAATGGGCTCCAGCTCGGCGTGTTCGGCCTTCAGACGTTCGACGTCTGCAGAGATCATTGAACGGGTCGCCTCGTCTTGTGCGGGCAGTAGCGCCCGCAACGCGTTGGCGATTGCCAATACATCAATCACCTCCTGCAGCAGCGCGCCCGCCAACGGCGGTAGATGGCCTAGCGCTGCGACAACCATGGCGGCCAGCGACAACGACATGCCGATCATCACGCTCTGCAACGCGATGCGGCGTGTGCGGTGCGCGATCCGGACCGCATCAACGAGCCGGTCCAGGCGGTCCACCAGCAAGACAATGTCCGCGGCCTCCGAAGAGGCGGCAGCGCCGCGTGCACCCATGGCCACGCCAATGTCCGCCGCGGCCAGCGCAGGCGCATCGTTGACGCCATCACCGACCATGATGACCGTGCCATTGGCGCGGGCATCCCGAATCGCCGCGAGCTTGGCCGCCGGCGACAGCGCCGCATAGACCTCCGTCACCCCCAGCATGGATCCGACCGATTCCGCAACGTCTGCCCGATCGCCGGTCAACATCGCCTGCCGTGCGATGCCCTCTCGGCGCAGGAGGCGCAACGCTCGTGGCGCTTCAAGGCGAACGCGGTCGATCAACTGCAATGCGCCCACCAGTGCGCCATCCACACCGACAAAAACGGCTGACGCACCGCCATAGCTCACGCGCTTGACGAACGCTTCCACCCAGGCCGGCACGGCGGCCGAACCCAAGACATAAGGCAACGCGCCGATGGAAACGACATGCCCTTCAACGCGGCCGCAGACGCCGGCGCCTGGGCTCTCCTCAACGGCGCTTGGCAATCGCAGCGTGGCGCCCTGCTCCCGCGCGGCCTTGGCGACGGCTTCGGCCGTAACGTGGTTCGACGCCTGCGCGAGTGAGCCCGCAAGCCCAAGCACAACATCCGGCGCGTACTGCGGTGCGCATTCAATGTCGACCAATCGTGCATATCCGCTGGTGAGCGTGCCCGTTTTGTCGAAGAACAGCGTGTCGGCCAATGCCAGTCGCTCCAGCGCGCTCCCGCCTTTGACCAGTACGCCCCGTTTGGCGCAACGCGACAACCCGGAAACGATGGCGACCGGCACCGCAAGGATCAACGGACACGGCGTGGCGACAACGAGCACGGCAAGACAAAGCGCCGGATCACCCGTGAGGATCCAGCTTGCCCCGGCCAGAAGAATGGCGACGCCGCCAAAGGCAAAGGCATATCGGTCAGCCAGCCTCACGGAAGGGCTGCGCTCTGACTGCGCGGCACCGACGAGGCGGACAACGCCGGCAAACGTGCTTTTCTCGGCTGACGCACTCGCGATCATTTCGAAAGCGGCGCCCACATTGAGCACGCCGCTGCAAATGGCATCTGCGGGCAAACGATGACGGGTGAGCGATTCTCCGGTCAACGTGGATTCATCGAGATCGGCGGGCTCGGACAGCGTGCCGTCCACCGGCACGACTTCGCCGTGTCGCACCAGCAACCGGTCACCGACTTGCACCGTCTCCAGACTGACCTGGCGCCACTGACCGTCGTCGAAGCGATTCGCCCGCTTGGGCGCGTGGCCGAGCAACGCGGTCATCTCGCGCTGCGCGCGCGCCTGGGCAAAGTCTTCCAACGTGCGGCCCGTCGCCAGCATCAACGCAATGACCGCCGACACCAGCACCTCGCCAGACAGCAGCGCAAAGCTGATCGACATCACCGCCAGAACATCCACGCCGGCCTGCCGTCGCATCAGCGACTGGACAATCGTGACGGCCAAGGCGAGCCAGTTCGGCACCACGCCGATCAGCCAGAGTTGCTGCGCCAGCGCATCGGCACCGACATACCGCGCCCATAACCCCGCTGCCAAGGTCAGCGCCGACCCGGCAAGCAACGCAACGTTGGCGAGCAAGCGCGTGGAGTGCATCGTGGAGTCCGTGGTCGGCGCAGTCTTCATGTGCTCATGTGCCCATGTTGACTACAGCATGCGGCGCAGCAGCCGATCCTTCAGGATGAACTCGTGCCAGAGCGCCGCAGCGGCATGCAGCCCGACTGCGATATAGACCAGCGTGGCGCCCGACTCATGAATTTCCTTGGACCAGTGCGCCAAGGTCTTGTCTTGCGTGAGCGCCAGCGGCAGATTCAGCCCGAACGGTTGAATCGGCTTGCCGCCCCAGGCCAGTGCCAACAGGCCCAGGACGGGCATCCCGACCATCAGGGCGTAGAGCGCGCCATGCGTGAGTCGCGCCGCAAGCTGCACTAGCGGTGTGCCCGGAACCGGTGGCGGGGCCTGCGTGGCCACCCGGGCCAACAGGCGCAACACCATCAAGGCGAGCACGGAGAGGCCCGCTGTCTGGTGAACAATAAATAGCGCTGCGCGCTCGGCACTGCCTTTCGGGAAGAAATCCATGATTTCGATGGCCACGACGGCGATCGACACCGCCAGGACCACCAGCCAATGGAGCGCGCGCATCGTGGGCGAATATTTCAGTTCTGTTTGCATAGCGTTATCCAGAATGTGTTGAGTGAGCGGTCAAGCGGTTGCAGGTCAATCGTCGAAATCCCACATCCGATGCAGATCGAGTTGAAGGCGGCTGTCGGCTTCCAGCAGGTCGACGCGGGCAAGCCGCTCGGCCAGTTGCGCCTCGGCCAGACTGCGGCGCGCGGCCAATAGCTCCGTCAGGCCCGACTCCCCTGCGCGATACGCACGGGTCGCCCTGTCGGAAGCGCTTTTCTGCAGCGTAGCCGCTTCCATCTGCGCTTGCGCGCTCGCCCGCTTGCCTTGCAAGTTGCCGTAGAGGACGTCGAATTCGGCTCCCAGCCGCCGCTCCGCGCCCAGCCTGCGCCGTGCCGCCGTTTCCGCATCGGCAGCGGCCGCCGCCGCCGCTGTGCGACGATGTGCCGACCCGATCGGCATGGCAACGCTGACGCCCATGATGCGTTCGGCACCGCCGCGCTCCACCGTAACGAACATGCCGACTGTCGGGTCGGGCCGACGGTCCAGATCGGCACGCTTGGCCATCTGCTGCGCCTGCGCCTCTTCTGCCATGGCGAGCCGGTATTCGTGGCTGTCCTGGATGTACTGGGTGCGTAGACGATCTGGTGGATCGTGTGGATCGCGTGGCAACGCTGGGAGCGCGGAATCGGCGCCAAATGCGGGATGGCCCAGTCCCGGAAACCGGGCTTGCAGCTCTGCCTGCGCTGTTCGTTCCGCTGCCTCGGCGGTCGCCAGCGCGGCCTGCATGCGCGCGCGGTCGGCTGCGGCCAGCTCGGCCTCCAGGCGGGAGGCATCCCCCAGCTGTACCCTTCGCGCTGTCAACGTCGCCAGATCGGCGGCGGCCTTGGCATTTTCCTGCGCCGCCTGGCGTGCCTGCCCTGCGCGCACGGCTGCAAACCAGAGGGCCAGAATCTGCCGGGATGCCTCATGGCGCGCGTCCTTGACGGCAAGCTGGCCGGCCTCGGCAGCCGCATCGGCAAGCTGCCCATCGGCTTGCGTTTTGCCCCATAGCCGCAATGGTCGTTCCACGGCAATCTGCCCTTCGGCATGGCGCTCGGAAGGGTCGCGCACTTGTCGGCCTTGGCCAATGGCACGCACCACCGTTTCCGCCGTGCCGACGCGGATGCCCTCAGCGCGGGCCAGTACGGCATCGCGGCGGGCCTCTGCCGCCAGCACGTCGGGCGACTGCGCGACGGCCTCGCGCACGCCGTTCTCGGCGGGTAGATAGCTGGGCGAACCTTGCCCTTGCGCTTGCGCCGCGGCAGTCCACAGCAGCATCGCGCCCGCTCCGGCCAATACGATGCGAAACAGTTCCAACCTCATTGTGAATCTCCCTGCCCGGCGGCCGCGCGCGGCCGAGGCAACCCAAAACGTTCAAACAGCAGGGGCAGAAGAAGCAGCGTCAGCGCGGTCGAAGAGATGAGCCCGCCCGATACGACGGCCGCCAGCGGCCGCTGAATTTCTGACCCTGGCCCGCTGGCCAGCAGGAGCGGAATCATGCCCAGCGCGGTGATGCAGGCCGTCATCAGGACGGGCCGCAGGCGGTCTCGCACGCCGTCGCGCACAGCTTGCGCCATGCCAATACCGGATTCCAGCAGCGTGTTGAAGTGCGACACCAGCACCACGCCGTTGAGCACGGCGATCCCGAGCAACGCGATGAAGCCCACGGAGGCCGGCACCGAGAGGTACTCGCCCGATATCCGCAGCGCTGCAATGCCACCCACGAGTGCGAACGGAATGTTGGCGACCACCAGCACGGCCTGGCGCACCGAGCGGAACGTCAGCATCAGCAAGAGGAAGATCGCGCCCAGGGCAAGTGGAACCACCAGCGCAAGGCGGGCCGCGGCGCGTTGCTGGTTCTCGAACTGACCGCCCCACACCACGCGCAGCCCTTTCGGCAAGGTGCCAATGCCACCGACTGCTGCCTGGGCTTCCTGCACGAAACCTGCGAGGTCCCGACCATCGACATTGGCCTGGATCACGGCAAACCGGGCGCCGTCTTCGTGGTTGATGCGCACGGGGCCATCCACGCGTTCAATGCGCGCCAAGGACGTGAGCGGCCATACCTTGCCGTCGGGTGCCGTCACCAGAAGGCTGGTGAGGTTTTCGGGGGCCTGCCGCAAGCCTGCTCCACCACGCAAGATGAGCGGCGTGCGGACGATGCCCTCCGGCACCACGCCAATCCGGTCACCCTCGATCAGCGCGCGCAGTTGTGCCTGCAGGGCATCGCCGGAGAAGCCGGCCTGACCGACCGCAGCGCGATCCAGCGACACCTTCAGGTACTGCACGCCGCTGTTGCTTGGCGCAATCACCTCGGCTGCACCGGGAATGGTGCGGACCTTCGCAGCGATGGCCTGCGCGGCTGCGTCGATGGCGGCAAGGTCGCTGCCAAACAGCTTGATGGCAACGTCGCCGCGCGTGCCGGTCAGCATCTCCGAGACACGCATCTCAATGGGCTGCGTGAAGCCATAGATGACGCCGGGAAAGCGCTCCATCACACGCCGGATCGCAATCGCGATGTCTTCCTTGCTGCCGCGCCACTGGTCCTTTGGCTTGAGTACCAGGAACGTATCGGTTTCATTCAGGCCCATCGGGTCCAGGCCAAGATCATCCGACCCCGAGCGCGCAACGATCGACCGTATTTCCGGCACCTCCTTGAGGAGCGCCTGCTGCACACGTTGGTCCATGTCGAGCGACGCCGCGAGCGAAACGGATGGCGCCTTCTGCAACTGGACGATCAGATCGCCCTCATCCATCGTCGGCATGAACGTCTTGCCGACCGACATGTACAGCACCACGGCCAGCGCGAGCGCCAGTCCGGCCAGACCGAACACCGTGCGGCGATGCGCCGTCGTCCATGCCTGATTCGCGCAAAGCCGCCCGCGACCTTGCGCATCAGCCACGGCGGCTCGTCTGCATGCGCCAGCAAAAGCAACGAAGCGAGCGCCGGAACCACCGTAAACGCAATCACCACGGACGAGGCCAGCGCCAGCACGATGGTCAGCGCCACCGGTCCGAAGAGCTTGCCTTCCAGGCCCTGCAACGACAGCAGCGGCAGAAACACGATGGCAATGATCGACACGCCCGACAGCATCGGTACCGCCACCGTTGCCACTGCATGGCGGATGACCGCACCGCGCAACGCCGGATCTGTCTTGTGGTCTTGCGCACGCGCCATGGCCGTCTCGATGTTCTCGACCACGACGACGGCGGCGTCCACGAGCATGCCCAGCGCAATGGCCAGACCGCCGAGACTCATCAGGTTGGCCGTCAGGCCCACATAGCGCATCAGCAGGAACGTCGCCAGCATCGACAGCGGCAGCGTGGCCGCCACAACGAGCGCCGCCCGCACCCCGCCCAGGAACAGGTACAACGTGATGACGACCAGCACGCTGGCTTCAATCAACGCGCGAACCACGGTATTGGCTGCCCGGGTGACCAGTTCGCCGCGGTTGTAGAAGACGTGGGTCGACATGCCCTTTGGCAGTTGCGGGCCGAGCGCATCGAGCCGCGCCTGCACCGCCTCCACGAGCTTGCGCGCATCGCTGCCGCGCAGGCCCAGGACCAGTCCTTCAACGGCCTCACCGTTGCCGTCTTTGCTGACAGCGCCGTTGCGGGTGGCCTCACCCATCCGCACGGTCGCAACATCGCCCACCGTGACCGCAGGCGCGGAAGACAGGCTCTGTGCCGGCGCCACGACAATCGCGCGCAAATCCTCCAGCCCGCGTACGCCACCTTCAACGCGCACGACCCAATGCTCGTCTCCGCGGTCCAGCCTCCCTGCTCCGTCGTTGCGATTATTGGCGTCCAGCGCCTGACGCAATTGTTCGAGCGTGACGCCGCGTGCGCGCAATCGGGCCGGGTCGGGTGTCACCTCATAGCTGCGCACCTCGCCGCCGAGGGCGTTGACGTCGGCCACGCCCGCCACGGTGCGCAGCGCCGGCCGGATCACCCAATCCAGCACACGTCGGCGCTCCGCCAGGGAATAGCCATCGCCCTCCACCGTGAACATGAACATCTCGCCGAGCGGCGTGGTGATGGGCGCCAGGCCGCCCACGGCCGTCGATGGCAGATCTCGCGCCAAGCCGGCCAGGCGTTCCGACACCTGCTGGCGTGCCCAGTAAACGTCCACGCCCTCCTCAAAATCGACCGTCACATCGCTGATGCCGTACTTGGACACCGAGCGCACGATCGTCTTGTGCGGCAGGCCGAGCAGTTCCTGCTCAATGGGCGTCGAAACGCGCTGCTCAACCTCCTCTGGCGTCATGCCCGGCACCTTCAGGACGACTTTGACCTGCGTCGGCGAGATATCGGGAAACGCGTCGATCGGCAGGTTCAGATACGCCCAGACGCCAGCCGCTGACAGCACGCCAGCCGCGATCAGCACCAGCACGCGCTGGCGCAACGAAAACTCAATCAGGCGGGGCAACATCACTGCTCTCCCGCCAGCAAGCCCTTGAGCGCACCGACACCTGCCACCGCTACGCGCGCACCGGCAGGAAGGTTGGCACGAACGACGGCGATGGCGTCGTCCGTACTGGCGACAGCGACCTCCTGGAAGCGGAAGCCTTTATCGGTCGCGACAAACACGCCCGGTACGCCGCGCACATAGGCCAACGCAGCCACAGGCACCCGCAGCAGGCCGGGGGCGCTCGCGTTGGCCTGCCCCCTCAGCTTGAGCGTGACGTTGACACTCTCTCCGGCGCGCAGGTCTCCACGTCGCTCCAGCGATGCGCGCACCCGTACGCCTGCCGTGCCGTCACCGGAAGGCGCGACACCAATGACGGTGCCGCCCGCGCCGCGTTGTGCGACCTCCACCCGATCGCCTGCTGCCGGTACCGGTATATCGCGGCCGACGAGCAGGTCCAGCTCCAGGGCAGCCGGGTCGACGATCCTGAAAAGCGGTGCCGCCGCTTCCACTCGCGCGCCCGGACCGGCGTTCACTTCGGACACGACACCGCCACGGCTGGCAATCAATTGCGCCTCACCGCCTGCGCCGCTGAACGCGATGCCTGCGGAAGCCAGCTCCGCCCTGCGCGCCTTGACCATGGCGCTGGCTTCAGCGGCCCGCGCCTGCGTTGCCTGCCAGCGGCTCGCAGCGATGATGCCGTCGTCGTAGAGGGCCTTGTCGCGCGCGAGCGACTGCTGTGCGAGCCGCGCCTGCGAATTGGCTTCCGTAAGTGCGCGGCTCGTTTCGAAGAGTTGCGGGCTCAGAAAACCCGCCAGCGGCTGGCCCGTGCGGACGGTTTGTCCGACCGACACCAACACCCGGGGCACCATGCCCGCGTACGGCGCCGCCACCACATATTGCGCATCCGGCTTGAAGACGACGCGCGCGTGCGTACCCACCTCCAGCCCGGAAGCACTGTCGACCGGGCTGAAGCGCACGCCAAGCGAGCGCGCCTGCTCCGCAGACAGCGGCACCGCCTGGGCACCTGCTTGGGCAACGGCCTGCCCGAGCGGGCACACGATCAGCGCAACACACGCACTGGCGGTGAAGATTCGTTTGAAAGACATGCCTGACTCCAATCCTCGGAGGCGCGCTGCGGGCGCCGCCCCTGATTGCCGCGCGTACGCGGAGCAACCTGAAAATCAACCGTCGCTCAGCGCTTGCATGCGACGCGAACGACAAACGCTTGCGGTGGATGGCCAGTGGAGAGCGGTGTGGCTACCGCCGTGTAGCGTTGGGCGTGCGCAATGCGGCAAAAGACAGCGCTTCTGACACATTCATCATCGCCAACCCAGACACGAAGGGCTTGTTGCAAGTCAACAAGTTGCGGAGCCACGCGCACGCCGGCCGTCAACCGGGTACGGATCAGGACTGCAGCGGAGGTGCTTGGGACGGAGGTGGCCGGTTGATGCGATCCCGCCAGCGCGCTCGAACGGGCGTTGGCCGATAGGCGGGACGCAATGCAGCGGCGCGAGCAAGCGCCGCGAGGAGGAGGAACGTCAGCGCAGAAACGCCAGCGGCCGCCGCTGCCCAAAGAAAGGCGGCGAGGTCCGCCGGGCCCATGGCGGGCTCGACATCCACTTCGAACGGTTCCTGACTCGTCAATGCCAGGCCATGGAGATCGGTCGTGGCCGACGTTTCAGCGGAAGGCCGATGGGCAAACGAGATGGACGAGAAATGAGAATCAACCGCAGCAGGAAGTGCGGTGTGCACGTGCAGGCCAAATTGTTTCGGTGTTCCGAGATGGCCGTGCAGAAGCGGGCTGAGCAGCTGCATCAACACGATGGTCAACAGCAGCATTGCCCGAAGCGAGAGGCTTGCAGTCGCACGTGGCATGCGCGGATTGTAACGCAATGTGCCTTTCATTTGACGATGCCGCACCACCAACGATGTGCAATCAAGATCAAACGATTCCCATCGGAGATAAATCCACCACAGCATGCGTCATCGCGTAGGCCGACGAATACTCCAGCTCGCCCGAGGCCTGCGCGTGGATGGTGAACAGCGGCTGCCCAACACTCACCTGATCCCGCAGTCGTACATGGATTTCCACCCCCGCGACTTGACGCATCGGCGCGCCCGCAAGCTTTGCGATGCGGGCAAGGTGGCGGTTGTCGATGTTCGTGACGACGCCATTTCGATCGGCAACTACGTCGCGGCGGAAGACGGCTTCGCCGGGGATGCGCAAGCCACCCTGCGCCTCGCAGATCGCTTCGAACTTCCGCCACGCAGCACCGCTGTCCAGCAGGCCGCTTGCCATGTCCAGCCCCGTTCCGGCAGCAGCGGCGCCGCAGAACTCCAGCAACGCGCCGGCCAGCAATAGAGACCGCTCCCGCAAGTCGAACGGCGCCGTAGGAGACCGCTGCAGCACGGCCAGAACGTCTCTTGCTTCCAGTGCAGGGCCGATCCCGCGACCAACGGGCTGAGCGCCATCCGTGCGCACCATCAACACCTGCACACCAAACGCCTGGGCCACGCGCTTGAGCAGCAGTTCCAAGCGCTCGAGGTCTTCGACACTGCGGACTTTCGCCGTCGGGCCCACGGGCACGTCGATCAACACGTGGGTCGACCCGGCCGCGATCTTCTTGGAGAGAATGGACGCCACCAACTGGGCATCGCTGTCGACATCGAGCGCCCTTTCCACGCGAATCAGCACGTCGTCCGCCGGGCTGAGGCTCAGCGCCCCGCCCCACGCAAGCGATGCCCCGACCTGCCCCACCACGCATCGCAGTTCCGCAGCGGTCAGGTTGACGCGCGTGAGCGTTTCCATCATGTCTGCGGTGCCTGCCGGCGAGGTGATGGCGCGTGACGACGTTTTGGGCAGCAGCAGCCCCGCCGCCGCACAGATGGCTACCACGATGGGGCTCGTGCGGTTGCCAGGCAACCCGCCCACGCAGTGCTTGTCTGCCACGACGGCGCGATCCCACTGCAGGCGCTCGCCCGAGTCGACCATCGCCTGTGTGAGATCGATGGTTTCCTTGATGGTCATGCGGCCCGATGCGCAGGCACTCAGGAAGGCTGCGATATGGACATCGGCATAGCGCTCGTTCGAAATGTCCGCAATGATCTCGTGCAGCTGCCTGGCGTCCAGATGCCCACCGTAGATCTTGGCCCGCAAGGCACGCAAAGACTCGAGCGACGGCGCATGCCTGACGCAGACCTCGTCACCCGGGCGTGCCATCAACGCATCGACCGCGGCGGCCGAGAGGCTCACCTCATGCCTCTCTAGCAGCTCCGACCCGACCAGGTTCAGCGTGGCGATCGTCGATCGCTGCCCGATCTGGACTTCCACACGGGCCTGCGCGGTAAAGCCTTCCGACCGGCAGATCGCGCTGTCCGGATGCATGTAGATGACGTGCTCCTGCCACGTGTCAATGCCAAGCGCCTTGAAGCTGAGGCATCCCTGTGGCACTACGGCGGCGTCAACCGCGGGCATGGAGCGAGTGCTCATGACAGCCACGTCAGCCGGCGAAGCGGAAGTGCCCGCTGTGCAGCGTAATCTCCTTGGAGCCGGTTTGCTCGAACAGCATGCGTGCGACATTTTCGATATCGCCGCGATGCACATTGAACGCGGCGAGCAGATCATCCGAGCGGCAGGAGCGCGCACCGAAATGGTCTTCGAGTGCCTCTGCAGTGATCGCGTAGCTTGCGGAGCTGCCATCGACAGACGCGCGGCATTGCAGACGCGGCCCCGCTGCGCAGTAGGCCGGCTCGTCAGGCAGGAACCGGATTTCTTTCATGATGGCCTCCAGATACGAACCCCTGATCAAACAAGCACCCGCTTGTTCGA
>NZ_JAPNUG010000031.1:0-49759 GCF_036631435.1 Ralstonia sp. 1B3
TGCCTTCGTTGGTGGCGATAAATGCGTTGTCGCTCAGGAAGGCCTTGGCGATCGGCGTCAGCAGCGCCACCAGATCCGCCGCGTCCTTGCGCACGGACTCGTCTTCGTGCGACAGCTCGCGGTCAATCTGCAGGGCGATCCAATAGCTGAATGCGCGGCCGCCTTCGGCAAACGCACGCTGGGTCAGCAGCATGCGACGCACGTCCGGGTGCACGATGATCGGGTCAGCCGGCTTGTCCGGTGCCTTCGGGCCCGAAAGGCTGCGCATCTGCAGGCGTTCCTTGGCGTAGGCAGCGGAATTTTGGTAAGCGACTTCGGTCAGGCCCAGGCTCTGCATGCCGACGCCCAGACGCGCGGCATTCATCATCACGAACATGGCGTTCAAGCCCTTGTTCGGCTCGCCGACCATCCAGCCCTTTGCGCCATCCAGGTTGATCACGCAGGTGGCATTGCCGTGGATGCCCATCTTGTGTTCGATCGAGCCGCACTTCGCCGTTGCGCTCGCCCGGGTTGCCGTTGGCATCGGGAATGAACTTCGGCACCACGAACAGCGAGATGCCCTTCGTGCCGCCCGGCGCGTCCGGCAGACGTGCCAGCACCAGGTGAATGATGTTCTCGGCCAGGTCGTGCTCGCCCGCCGAGATGAAGATCTTCGTGCCGGTGATGGCATACGAGCCATCGGCCAGCGGTTCAGCCTTGGTGCGCAGGATGCCCAGGTCGGTGCCGCAATGCGGCTCGGTCAGACATCGTGCCGGTCCACACGCCCGACACCAGCTTCGGCAGATAACGCTGCTTGAGCTCGTCGGTGCCGTGTGCGTGCAGGCTTCGTACGCGCCATGCGACAGGCCCGGATACATCGTCCAGGCCTGGTTGGCCGAGTTCAGCATCTCGTACAGCGCGTTGTTGATCAGGATGGGCAGGCCCTGACCGCCGTACTCCGGATCGCAGCCCAGCGAAGGCCAGCCGGCCTCGACATACTGTTGATACGCTTCCTTGAAGCCCTTCGGAGCGGTCACCACGCCGTCGCCGTGGTACGTGCAGCCTTCGCGATCGCCGGACTGGTTGAGCGGGAAAATGACTTCGGAGCAGAACTTGCCGGCTTCCTCGATCACCTGGTTGATGGTGTCGGCATCGATCTCCGCGTGCTGCGGCATCTCCTTCAGGTGGTTCTCCACGCCGAGAAGCTCGTGGAGAACAAACTGCATGTCACGCAGCGGTGCGGTGTATTGACCCATCTTGCAACTCCTTGGTGTGTACTGCGCGACCGCTAGGTGTGCGATGCCGCGTCAGGTTCGGTAAGACTGAATGAGTTTGTTGAGCGCCACCATGGCCAGTTCGGCACTGTTCGGCAACCGCAGGAAACGCGCATCGTGATGCAGACCCAGCTCCAGGCTGTACATCTCGAAGAGCATCAATTGCGGGTCCGCTTCTGCACGCAGATGGCCTTCTTCCTTCGCCTGTGCGATCGCGCGGGCCAATGCTGCACGCCAGATCGTCACGCTCTTGACGAGTTCGTCGCGCACCGGGCTTTCGGCACGATCGTCGTACTCCACCGCGCCGCTGATGTAGATGCAGCCCGTGGTGACTTCCTGAATGCGGCGCTCCATCCAGCGTCGCACCATGCTCCACAGGCGCGGCAGACCGCGCGGTTCCGTCAAGCTCGGGTAGAAGACTTCCTGCTCGAACCGTTTGTGATACTCGCGAACCACTTCCACCTGCAGGTCCTCACGCGAGCCGAAGTGCGCGAACACCCCGCTCTTGCTCATCTGCATGCGCTCCGCGAGCACACCGATCGTCAATCCTTCCAGTCCGTCGCGCGAGGCCAGTTCCAGCGCGGCATCGAGAATCGCTGCACGTGTCAGCTCGCCCTTGCGCATTGGCGTAGCTGCTGCGTGATTCGATTCGAGACGAGCGGTCGGGTGACGCATGATGATTTCTCTCCGTTCTTTTCTGGGGCGTGACACGCGAGAAAATTGGCTTGCTGCAGGGCGCCTTTTGCGTGCCGGGCAGGACTGTAAACCAGCCTGCGCGAACACTCTAGCCAAAATCGAACGGTCGTTCAATTATTTACAGGGGCCCTTGGAGCGGCAAGTGTTTTATTAGAAAGCGGCATCTAAATGGCAATGCGGAATCGCCATCTTTCGCGGTGCAGCGCGAATCCCGTAAAGCCTTTAGATAAAAGGCTTAGCGGGGTGTGCGCCGCACCCATAAAACGCGAGCGGCGCAGCATGGTGGAGGGGTTTTCTAGTGCTACCCATCAGTAAATAAACGGGTCAAAAAATCAGGCCGGTGGAATGCCTGTACACATGGCACCACGGCGGAAGATGCGCGCATCCATTTCCCGCAAGTCGGCTGCTACGGCCACCTCGGCAGCGCACTGGTCTAAGACGTCACGCTGCAGGTCGATGCCCGGGGCGATTTCCGTCAGCGTGAGCCGCCGGGCGCCGCGGCCATCGTCGCGCATCTCGAAGACGGCGCGCTCGGTCACATAGCGCACGGGAATGCCCGATTGCGCCGCATATTCACCGTTGAAGGTCAGGTGCGACACGGCAGGCACGATCTTCTTGAGCCGTCCTTCGCGCACGATGCGCAACTTGCCGTCTTCGGCTTCGACTTGGAGGCCCCCGGCGGTGAGCGTGCCCATGAACACGACCGAACGTGCGCTCTGCGTGATGTTGATGAAGCCGCCGACGCCCGCGACGACGGTATCGCCGCCCTCGCCGAACAGGCTGACGTTGACGTTGCCGGCGCCGTCCAGTTCTGCCAGACCGAGGATGGCGAGATCGATACCACCGCCTTCGTAGAAGTCGAACTGCGCGGGTTGATCGACGACCGCTTCGGGATAGGCCGACGCGCCAAAGCTGAGGCCATCTGCCGGGGTGCCGCCAATCGGGCCTGCCTCCACGGTAAGGGTGAAGCCGCGCGCGCCTTCCTGTTCAGCGAGGGCGCCGACGGCCGCGGGCATGCCGACGCCCAGGTTCACAACGCGCGGTTGCTGCGCGATCAGTTCCAGCACGGCGCGGCGTTGCACCAGCGTGCGGGCATCGAGCGCCCCGTGTTGGCTCGTCTCCAGCGCCTCGCTGGCTTCGATGGCGTCTTCCTTGAGCTGGATCGCCTCGCCTTGCCATGGGCGGATGTAAGTCGGGTTGAACGCCTCGCCGAAGGTCATCTGGTGTTCGGCTTCATCGTCGGCAACGACCACGTAATCGACGAGGATGCCTGGCACGTGGACCGCCTGCAGGTTGTCATGCCGATCGACCAGCCGGCGCACCTGCGCGATGACGATGCCGCCCGAGTTGCGGGCGGCCTGCGCCATGGCCAGCAGCTCGTGATGAAAGGCTTCTTCGTGCGTGCTGATGTTGCCGCGCGGGTCAGCAGCGGTGCCGCGCAGGAAGACGCAGTGCAGCGGGAAGCTTGGGTAAAAGAGATAGTCTTCGCCGCGAAAGCGTTCGTACTCGACCCACGAGGCTGTGCCCGCAGCACGCGCCGCCTTGGCGCGGGCGTTGATGGCGGCGCCGTGGTAACGCGCGTCAAGCTCGGTGCGGGGGTCGACGAAGGTGTGCAGGCCCATCTTCGTCAGCACGCCGGGCTTGCCGCCTGCGATGGCCCGGTACAGATGCGTGAGCACACCTTGCGGCAGGTTGAACGCGTCGCACTGCTCGGCAAGCGCCATGTCTGCGAGCCGCGTGGCCGAACGCCAATGGCCACCGACCACACAGCGCGTCATCCCGGGATTGCCGAAGTGGTTGACACCGCGCGTGGCGCGATCGCCCTGTCCGGCGGAGTAGACCAGCGTCAGATCGCGCGGCTCGCCCGTGGCCAGGAAGCGGCGCTCCAGCGCATGCGTGACGGCCTCCGCATGCCCGGCGCCGACAAACCCCGCGCATGCCACCGTCCATCCCGGCTGTACCAACCGCGCGGCCTCATCCGCTGTGATGACTTGCATGTCTCCTCCGTCTTGTTGTCTCTTGTAGGTATTAGATGTGTGCCGCTAATACTGCGCTGCGCGCCCGCTGATGACCACGCCAAGGCGCACGAGGCGATAGGCGCACCAATCTGCCAGGCGCCACCACCACCGGCGTGCAGCATGCGCGTCGGCCAGAACGCGGCGTGCGTGATGGGCGATGGCATCTTCCAATGCGGCGCGCAATTCGTTGGCCACGGTTGCGTCCCACGCGACCACGTTGGCTTCGCGCGCCAGCAGCAGGCTGAATGGATCGATGTTGCTGGAGCCCACCGTCGCCCAGCGGTCATCCACCACGGCCACCTTGGCATGCAGGAAGCTGGCGGTGTATTCGTAGATCTCGACGTTGTCGCGCAGCAGCATGTGATACAGCGAACGCGTCGCGTAGTGCTGCAACCGGTATTCGACCTGGCCCTGCAGCAACAGCCGCACGCGCACACCGCGCCGTCTGCATGCGGCCAGTGCGCGCATGAAACGCACGCCCGGCAAGAAGTACGCATTGGCGATGATCACCTCGTGTCGTGCGGCGCCCAGCGCGCGCAGATATTCGCGTTCGATCGCACGCCGGTTGCGGACGTTGTCGCGCAGCACCAGCGAGGCCAACACGGTGCCCGGCGCACGCTCGCTTTCTCGCCCCGACGCTCCGCGATGTCGAGGCCGCGGCGTATCCGTCATCACCGGAAACTCGGCGGCGACGCCGGTGACGCCCACCTCCCGCATGCCGGCGCGCACGCCCATCTGCCACCAGAGCCGGTCGACGGTCAGCGCAATCTGCGCGACCAGCGGCCCGCGGACCCGCACGGCGAAGTCGTAGCGCGGCCCCAGGGCGGTGTCGTTAAACGGCGCGTGGTTCAGGTCGTCGATGATGTTGATGCCGCCCACGAACGCCACATCGTCATCAATGACGGCGATCTTGCGATGCAGCCGTCGCAAATGGCGGCGTTGCAGGCGGAAACCCCGCAACGGACGATAGATGCGCAGACGCACACCGGCCGCTTCCAGCATCGCGGCGATGTTGGCTGGCAGCAGGCCCGTGCCAAAACCGTCAATGGTCAGGTGGACATCCACGCCGCGCTGTGCAGCGCGGGCAAGCGCTTCCGTCACGCTGTGGGCGGTGGCGTCGTCGGTGTAGATGTAGGTTTCGAGTGCGACGCGGCGTTGCGCGGCGTCGATGGCTTCGATCAGGGCGGGGAAGAACTCGGCACCGCCGCACAGCAGATCGACGTCGTTGCCCGGCAGGGCTTACCCCGCCGCCACTCGGAGCGCAGCGGACCCGCATCGCGCGCGACCTTCATGGATGTGCCAGTTCAGCCAGCAGGGGCACATGGTCGGAGCGCTGTGCCCACTCGCGACCGGTCAGCGCGTGCGCACGTTCGATATCGAAACCGCGCACATAGATGCGGTCCAGCCGCAGCCACGGCATATGGCTGGGGAAGGTGCGGACCGGGCGCGCATCGGCAGCCTTGTCGGCCACTTCGGTCGCACCCAGCGCCTGGCAAATCATGCGATCGAGGCGATTGTTCCAATCGTTGAAATCGCCCGCCACCACGAGGGGCGCATCCGGTGGTACGACGGAACGCACGCGATCGACGAGTGCCTCCGCCTGCCGCTGCCGGCTGCGTGCAAACAAGCCGAAGTGTGCGCACAGCAAATGCACCTCGCCAAAACCGAGGTCGGTCACGGCGTGGAGCAGGCCGCGCTGCTCGAAACGGTGGTCGGAGATATCGAGATTTTCCGACAGCAGGATCGGAAACCGCGACAGGATGGCATTGCCGTGATGCCCATGCTCGTACACGGCGTTGCGGCCATAGACCGTGTGCGGATAGACGTCCGTCGCGAGATAGCGCAGCTGCGTGTAATTCGGGTCGAACAGTTCTGCGGCGACGAGGCGGTCGTTGCGGTCCTGCACCTCCTGCAGGAAGACGATGTCGGCGTCCATGGTGTGCAGACCCTGCCGCACGTCATGCACGCGCACACGCCGCGCAATGCCGGTCACGCCCTTGTGGATGTTGTAGGTGGCAACGCGCAAACGCAGCATGTCAGGCCTGGTCCTTTGTCAGCGCCGCTTGACGCGCGTGATAGGCAGCAAGGCGTTCGGGCAACTGCAGAATGGCCTCGGCGTTGCTGCGCGAGAAGCACCGCGCGGCGGCCTCTTGGTAAGGCAGCCATTCGGCCTGCACATGCTCGCGCGGGGACATCCGCACCGGTACCTTGCCGCTCACCAGCAGGCCGAACCAGTGCTCCGTGTTGCGCGTCACGCCCGGCGCGTAGCGATGGCGCCAGCGCGGGTAGATTTCGTATTCGATGTGGTGGCCCCAGTCGATCAGATGATGCTGGGCCGCGTCGATACCGGTTTCTTCCAGCGCCTCGCGGCGGGCCGTATCGGCCAGGGGCTCGTCGAGTGTGTCGCAACTGCCCGTCACGGATTGCCAAAAGCCCGGATGATCGGCCCGCTCCATCACCAACACATGCAAATCGGGCGTGTGAATGACGACGAGAACGGAGACGGGAATCTTGTGCGGCATGGGTGCGTCTTCAATGGGCGGCGCGATCGCGCTGCAAGGCAATAGCTTACCGCAGCCAGAAGCGTGCCACCGTGAGGCTCGCTGCGCTGCCGTGACAGCAATCATGCCGCGCGCAGCGGCCCTTGTCCGGCGCGGGTGCGGGCGAGCCACAGTGCCGTCTCGTCGGTCGCCGTTTCGTGACCCAGCTCTCGGCGAGCCACCGCCAGCAGCGGATCGAGCATCGCAGCATAGTCGTCGGCCGCACGCTGCGATTGCGCCCACAACGCTTCCGTACGCTCGGCGAGCTGTTGGCGCAGCGCAGCGAGCTGCGCGGTCAACTCGCGTTCGCGATTGCCAAGCGTGTTGAATTTCTGGATGAGGAAACGCTGCACATCGGTCTGCTCCGACTGCGCATTGGCCTGATCGAAGCGCTCGACAATGGCCGAAGTTTCACGCTCGATGCGATGCAATTCGCTGGTGCCCTCACGCTCTGCAGTTTCCAGCGCTTGGAGGGCGCGGCGTTCCGCCTGCAGAACGCGCGCGTGATCGGCAAAACTGCGTTCTGCCGCCAAGTGGGCTTCGGCCAACGGACGCGGTGTGTCGTAGACGAGCGGATGCACCGGCACGCCCGGTGCGGCTGGCGGCAGTGCCGCCTCGGGCAAACGCAGGTTGGCAACCGCATGCAGCCATTGCATCCGCTCCGCGGCGAGGTGGCCCAGTGCGCGCATCGCCTCGGCCAAACCGGCAGACGCCGCCGATGCGGGTGCGCCGAGATGTGCGCTCTGCGCCGCTGCCGCAATTTCAGGCACGCAGGCCGCAACCGTGGTGGCGACAGCCTCGGTCATCGCCATGGCAGCGCGCCGGGTGGCACGGCGAATCTCGATCCACGCCAGCAGTATCACCACCAGCGCGGCGATCAGCCACGTCAGCAGGAACTCCGCGTGGGCGACGACCCATGTGCGCGCAAAGTCGATGTAGTCCATCTAAACACTCCTCCTTCGTTGTCACACCACGTGACAGAAACGAAAGATTCGGATTAGCACGCAATGTTCCCAATGGAGGCGCCCAAAAACAAACCGCGCCGCCCTTATCAGGCGGCGCGGTTTGTCGTGGAGCGTCAGCGCGGGCGCTTAGGCGGTCGTTGCAGCCGTCGGTGCGGCAACCTTTGCCTCGGCAGCGCGCAGGCGGATGTGCAGCTCGCGCAATTGCTTTTCGTCGACCGGGCTCGGTGCCTGCGTTAGCAGATCCTGCGCACGCTGCGTCTTCGGGAAGGCGATCACGTCGCGGATCGAATCGGCACCGGCCATCATCGTGACAACGCGGTCCAGACCGAACGCGATACCGCCGTGCGGGGGCGCGCCGTACTGCAGTGCATCGAGCAGGAAGCCGAACTTGGCGCGTGCTTCCTCATCGTTGATCTTCAGCGCGCGGAAGACCTTGCTCTGCACTTCTTCGCGGTAGATCCGCACCGAGCCGCCGCCGATTTCCCAGCCGTTGAGCACCATGTCGTAAGCCTTGGCGATGCACTTGCCCGGGTCCGTTTCCAGGTATTCCAGGTGCTCGTCCTTCGGGCTCGTGAACGGATGGTGCATGGCCACCCAGCGCGCGTCTTCCTCGTCGTACTCGAACATCGGGAAGTCGATCACCCACAGCGGCTTCCAGGCGTCTTCGAACAGGCCGGTGTTCTTGGCGAAGTCCGAATGGCCGACCTTCAGGCGCAGCGCACCCATCGCGTCGTTAACGACCTTGGCACGGTCGGCACCGAAGAACAGGATGTCGCCATCCTGTGCGCCGCTGCGCTTCAGGATCTCAGCGATGGCCGCGTCGTGCAGGTTCTTCACGATCGGAGATTGCAGGCCGTCGCGGCCCTTGGCCACTTCGTTGACCTTGATCCAGGCCAGGCCCTTGGCACCGTAGATTTCGACGAACTTGGTGTACGCGTCGATATCGCCACGCGACAGCGAAGCACCGCCCGGCACGCGCAGTGCGACCACGCGGCCGCCTTCAGCGTTGGCCGGGCCCGAGAACACCTTGAAGTCGACGTCCTTCATGGCGTCGGTCAGCTCGGTGAATTCCAGCTTGACGCGCAGGTCCGGCTTGTCCGAGCCGAAGCGGGCCATCGCCTCGCGGAACTCCATCACCGGGAACTTGGCATCCAGCTCGACCGACATGGTGTTCTTGAACACCGTGCGGATCATTTCTTCAAACAGGTCGCGGATTTCCTGCTCGCTCAGGAACGACGTTTCGCAGTCGATCTGGGTGAATTCGGGCTGGCGGTCAGCACGCAGGTCTTCGTCGCGGAAGCACTTGGTGATCTGGTAGTAACGGTCGAAGCCCGACACCATCAGCATCTGCTTGAAGAGCTGCGGCGACTGCGGCAGCGCGAAGAACTGGCCGGCGTTCACGCGCGACGGCACCAGGTAGTCGCGCGCGCCTTCCGGCGTGCTCTTGGTCAGCATCGGCGTTTCGATGTCGATGAAGCCCTTGTCGTCCAGGTACTTGCGCACTTCCATCGCGACCTTGTAGCGCAGGCGCAGGTTGTACTGCATCTGCGGGCGGCGCAGGTCCAGCACGCGGTGCGTCAGGCGCGTGGTTTCCGACAGGTTGTCGTCGTCCAGCTGGAACGGCGGCGTGACGGAGGCGTTGAGCACGGTCAGCTCGTGGCACAGCACTTCGACCTTGCCGCTGGTCAGGTTGGCGTTGGTGGTGCCTTCCGGACGGGCGCGCACAACGCCCTTCACCTGGAGGCAGAACTCGTTGCGCACGCCTTCGGCCACCTTGAACATCTCCGGGCGGTCCGGGTCGCAGACGACCTGCACCAGGCCTTCACGGTCGCGCAGATCGATGAAGATCACGCCACCGTGGTCACGACGACGATGGGCCCAGCCCGACAGCGTAACGCTCTGGCCGAGCAGTTGTTCGGTGACCTGACCGCAGTATTGAGTACGCATTTGCATGTTGTGGTTTTCCGCGAAGCGCGCCGCCACTACAGCGTCGCGCGTGAAAGTTGATTGGGGAGCCGGCGTCGGTTCGACTTGGTTCGGTCGCCGGCTAGGGTGCCGCGATGGCGCCGCCCTCTGCAGGCAGCGCGGTCGGATTCGAAGGGTCGCGCGGCCCTTGAGCCGGCGACCGGTCCTCCGTCTGTTGAGAGGCATCGGGCGGGTCCATGCGGCGCGGCAGCGCTTCAGGCGCCACCACACCCATCGACACGATGTACTTGAGCGCCGCGTCCACCGTCATGTCCAGCTCGATGGTGTCGGCCTTGGGCATCATCAGGAAGAAACCCGACGTCGGGTTGGGCGTGGTCGGCACGTACACGCTGACGTACTCGCCTTGCAGGTGGTTCTCGACATCACCGCCAGGGCGGCCGGTCAGGAAGGCGATCGTCCAGGAGCCCTCGCGCGGGTACTGCACCAGCAGCGCCTTGCGGAACGCATTGCCGTTGGACGACAGCAGCGTGTCCGACACCTGCTTCACGCTCGAATAGATCGGGCCGACCACGGGAATGCGGCCCACGAGCGCTTCCCACCACAGCACCAGCTTCTGGCCGATGAAGTTGTGCGCCAGAACGCCGACGATCAGGATGAACGCCAGCGTGAGAATCGCGCCGACGCCAGGAATGCGCCGGCCAAACAGCTGATCCGGCTGCCATGCCGACGGCAGCAGCGCCAGGCTCTGGTCCATCGTGCCGATGATGAGCGACAGCACCCACAGCGTGATCGCAAGCGGGACAAGCACCAGAAGACCGGTCAGGAACCATGTCTTGAGTGCGCTGGTTTTCTGTTTCATGAGGCGATGGACCGAAAGGTGAGCGATGCGATCAGTGGCAAGCGCACGACGTGCCGCAACCACCGGACGCCGCCGGGGTGCTGGCGCTGGACGACGCACTGTCCGACGACGCGGCCGGTGCAGCAGCGGCTGGTGCTGCGGCATCTGCCTTGGCCGCCGTACCGGTGCCGGCCGTGGTAGCCGATGCGCCACCCGAGCCGCCACGGAAGTCCGTCACGTACCAGCCTGAACCCTTGAGCTGGAAGCCGGCAGCAGTGAGCTGCTTCTTGAACGCCGGCGCGCCGCATGCGGGGCAATCCGTCAGCGGGGCGTCGCTCATCTTCTGCAGCACATCTTTGGCGTGGCCGCAGGCGTCGCATCGATAAGCATAGATCGGCATGGTGTCCTCACCCTGGAACAAACAAATGACAAGAAAGCGATGGATTGCCCGCGCAGGCCGCGAACGCGGTGCGAGAAACGCGCACGACAGGCTCGCGGAAGATTGGGGCAACTGCGCGCCGTACAAGTGCTGGCGCGCAAAGCCTTGAATTATAAACCCTTTTGAGGGAATTCCCGACCGCAGATTCGGGGCGGCCGATGGTGATGCGCGACAAAGTGGCACACCGCGCACGCCCTCACAAGACGCTCAGGCTTGCGTAGCCGCCTTCGTGGTCGGCGCGCGGTTCTCGATCCATTGGGGGCCGAGCGAGCCCAGGACCATGGCGCCAAAGCTGGCCAGCAGGCCAACCAATTGTGGCGGAAGCATCGCACCCGACAGGAAGACCTCGCACCAGATCCACGCCGCCAGACCGAAGATGATGGCCAGCAGACCGCCCTGCTTCGTCGCGCGCTTCCAGAACAGGCCGAAGGCCAGCGGCACGAACGCCGCCACCAGCGTCACCTTGTAGGCGCTTTCGACCATGTGGAAGATCGACAGATGCGAGTTCAGCGCAAACAGCGTCACCAAGACCGTGAATGTCAGCACCACCGCCTGCATCACGCGCAGGAAACGCTTGTCATCCATGTTGGGCAGCAGCGGACGCAGCACATTTTCGGCGAACGTCACGGAGGGCGCGAGCAGCGTTGCGCTCGCGCAGCTCTTGATGGCGGAAAGCAGCGCGCCGAAGAACATCACCTGCGCGAAGATCGGCGCATGCTGCAGCACCAGGTTCGGCAGAATCATCTGCGAATCGGTATCGATGTACTTGGCCACCATCTGCGGGTCGATGAGCGTGGCGGAATACGCCAGGAACATCGGCACGAACGCAAACATGAAGTACAGCACGCCGCCCAGCACCGACGCCGTGCCGGCGATGCGCTCGGTGCGCGACGACGTCACTCGCTGGAACACGTCCTGCTGCGGAATCGAGCCGAGCATCATCGTGATCCACGCCGTCACGAAGCCAATGATCTCGATCGGATTGAACGCCGGCCAGAACGAGAACTTGCCCGAAGCCGCCGCGTGCGCCACCACCGTGCCGACGCCGCCGGCCTGCCCTGACACTTCCCAGCCGATGTACAGCATGCCGATCACGATGATGATCATCTGGATGAAATCCGTCACCGCCACCGACCACATGCCGCCGAACAACGTGTAGACGAGCACGCTCCCCGCGCCGATCATCATCCCCAGGTCTTGCGAAACCGCGCCGTCAGACACGGTGTAGAACACTAGGCCCAGCGCCTTGATCTGCGCCGCCACCCAGCCGAGGTACGACACGACGATGCACAGGGTGGTCAGCGTTTCGGCCACGCGGCCAAAGCGGTTGCGATAGAAGTCGCCAATGGTGAGCAGGTTCATCCGGTACAGCGGCTTGGCGAAGAACAGACCCACCAACACCAGGCACAAGGACGAACCAAACGGATCGGCCACCACACCGTGCAGGCCGTCCTTGAGAAATTCCGCGGGAATCCCGAGCACCGCCTCGGAGCCGAACCAGGTGGCGAACACCGTGGCGGTCACGACATAGAACGGCAGGCTGCGGCCAGCCACGGCGAAATCGGCGGTATTGCGCACGCGCAGTGCAGCCCACAGGCCGATCCCGACGGAAATCACCCAGTAAACAATGACGAACCAGATCAGCATGGCAGCGCGGAAGGAAGCTGGAAAACCCATGGCGACCCGGTTTGGGCCCAGAGGCGCCGGGCAAAGTGGCCGGATTATAGCGATGGGACTGGGCGTCGGGGCATCGGTGCCAGCACGAATGCCGCCCCATTTGCCAGATTTTTGGGCGACGGCCCGCAACGGGCGTCAGCAGGCTTTTTGTTGACCGGGGCCCATGTTGCTTCGCACCAACACTGGCCAGGAAAACAGCTCAATCGGCGTGGCGGCGCCAGACTTGCCAGCGCTCGCGCCCGGCGAACACCGGAATCGAGTCCGTTTCCGCGATCGGCATATCGCTGATGCGCTCAAACGCGGGCGACAGCAGCGCGTCCAGTTCGGGCTGCGTGGTCTCGAACGGCGGTCCCTTGGGCACCGCCTCGCGGCCTTCCACGACGGCAAAGAAACCCGCCAGCAACCCGCCCGCCGGAAGCAGTTTCGCCACTTGGTCAGCGTAGTCGGGCCACAGTCGCCGAGGCATCGCACACAGGAATGCACGCTCGTAGATCCACTGCACCGGCCGAGGCGGCGAAAAGCGGAAGAAATCGGCCAATTCCACCACGTCGGCGTGCGGGCCCAGCACCGCCCTGGCCGATGCCACGGCACTCGGCGCAAAGTCGATCGCCGTGACGGGCCAACCGCGCTCGGCCAGCCAGCCGGCCTCGTACGCGTTGCCGCAGCCGGGAATCAGCGTGGAAAGCGGCGCAGGCTGCGCTTCGCAGAATTGCCGGAAGGCCACGGGCACGCCGGCCGCATCCCAGGGCGTGTGCTCGCGGCTGAACCGCTCGTCCCAGAAGGCGGGATCGGCGGCGTCACGGGATTGGAAGGCGGGCGGTTCGGCCATGGCGCTCGAAAGTTGACAGCGGATCAGTAGCGGCCCATCCAGGCCAGCACATGCGTCGCGATGATGCCGACGGCGAAGCCGCCGACGAACAACAGCGCAGCAGACAACAGCCGGTTCGTGCGCTTTTGCTCGGCAAGCAGTGCGGTCAGCGCGGCGGTCTGCGCGTTGCCGTCCTCGCGGGAGCGGCGATCCAGGATCTGGTGCAGCAGGCGAGGGAAGTCCGGCAGCTTGTTGGCCCACTGCGGTGCCTCCACCTTCAGGCGCTCGACAAAACCGCGCCAGCCGATCTGTTCGTGCATCCAGCGCTCCAGGAAGGGCTTCGCCGTCTTCCACAAGTCCAGATCCGGATCGAGCTGGCGGCCAAGACCTTCCACGTTGAGCAGCGTCTTTTGCAGCAGCACCAACTGCGGCTGCACTTCCACGTTGAAGCGGCGCGAGGTCTGGAACAGCCGCATCAGCACCAGGCCGAGCGAGATCTCGCCCAGCGGCCGATCGAAATACGGCTCGCAGCACGCGCGGATGGCGCCTTCGAGCTCTTCGACGCGCGTCTCTTCGGGCGCCCAGCCGGACTCGATATGCAGCACGGCCACGCGGTGGTAGTCGCGCTGGAAAAACGCGAGGAAGTTTTGCGCGAGGTAGTTCTTGTCGAACTCCGACAGCGCCCCGACGATGCCGAAATCCAGCGCGATATAGCGACCCAGCGTCTCGGGTGCCACGCTCACCAGGATGTTGCCGGGGTGCATGTCAGCGTGGAAAAAGCCGTCGCGAAAGACCTGCGTGAAGAAGATCTCCACGCCGTCGCGGGCCAGTTTGTGCATGTCGACGCCGGCAGCGCGCAACTCTTCGGTGTGCGAGATCCGCATGCCGTGCATGCGCTCCATCACGAACACTTCAGACGTGCACCAATCCCAGAACACTTCGGGCACCAGCAGCAGGTCGGACTTGGCAAAATTGCGGCGCAGTTGGCTGGCGTTGGCCGCTTCGCGCATCAGGTCAAGCTCGTCGTGCAGGTACTTGTCGAACTCGGCGACCACCTCGCGCGGCTTCAGGCGCTTGGCATCGGCCCACAGCTTTTCCATCCACGTGGCGAGGTCCCGCATGAGCGCGAGGTCACTGTCGATCACGGGCAGCATGCCCGGGCGCAGCACCTTCACGGCCACCTCGCGGCCGTCGTCGGGGCCGCCGCGCAACGTAGCGAAATGCACCTGGGCAATCGACGCGCTCGCCACGGGGTGATGATCGAAACGATGGAACAGCGCCGAGAGCGGCTTGCCGAGCGATTTCTCCACGATGGCCGCCGCCACCTTCGGGTCGAACGGCGGCACGCGGTCCTGCAGCTTGGCGAGTTCGTCGGCCACATCGGGCGGCAGCAGATCGCGGCGCGTCGACAGCACCTGCCCGAACTTCACGAAGATGGGCCCAAGCTGCTCCAGCGCCAGGCGCAAGCGCACCCCGCGGGGCAGCTTCGGCTTGCGGCCCAGCGTCAGCAGCCAGACCAACGCGCGAATGCGGCGGCTCTTGAAGCCCGACAACGCAAGCTGGTCCAGCCCGTAATAGAGGATGACGAAAACGATCTTGCCCAGCCGGAAGAAGCGCGTCATGCCGATTCACCCTGACGTGCGGTCCGGGTGGCCGGCTGCGGGCGTTTTTCGAGCCGCTCCAGCCGCTTGACCAGACGCGCTTCGGCGTCACGCAATGCCGCCACATCGGCGGCGAACTGCGCAAGGCGCGCGTGGCGCACGAGCGTGGGTTGCTCATCGGTCAGGTAAGACGCCACCGATTCCGCCAGCGAACGGCCCACGCGCGTGGCTTCGGTGCGGGCAGCCTGCGCACCGCTCACCATGCGCTGCGCGATCACATCGCCAAACACGCGCGAAAGATCTTCCGCCGCATCCCAGCGCAGGTTGCGCAGCAGCGTCGATAGCACGTTGGCAAATTCGGCCTCGCCCTCGATGCGCACGTGCTTGAGCACGGCGGCCTGCCCGCCTGCGGCGTAATCGGCAGCAGCGGCCGCAAGCGGCACGACAACGGTCACGGCCGGTTCAACGTCAGGCTCGGGAGCGGTCACCAGGCCGGCGGCGTCCACCTGCAACGTCATCGACATCGGCGCCAGGTCAAAGCGCGCCACGCGGCCCGCAAACGGGCGCAGCGTCTCTTGCGCCCAGGGCTCCTGGCGCAGCAGATGGTTGAGCGCGAGCAGCAGCGGCTGCATCAGCACAAGCGGAAATGAAGACGAAGTGGCTGTCGAAGACATGCGGTGATGGTGCGCTGAAACAGCAAGAGAGCAGCAAAAAGCGGGCTAGCGGCAGGCAACAAAAAGGGCCCGCACCAGACGGTCGGGCCCCATTTTACGGGGAATGCTGAAACAGCCGTTTTGCGCCGCTTCAAGTTGCTACAGCATCACTGCAACTGCTGAATACCCGCCAACACCCAGCCGCCCGCGCCCTGCGTCGGCTTGGTCAGGTTCCACACCTCGGCAAACGGCTGGGCGGGCGCATTGGCTTCTTCGCGAATCATGCCCGAGAAGCGGACGCTCGCCAGGTACTCGGCGGCCTGCGTTTCGATACCCAGCATTTCGGCTTCAACCGAGACCACGTCGGTCTTGTTGGGCGAGGTGCCGCGGTCAGCCAGGTCCATCTTGATCTCGGCGAACATCTCCGGCGTGGTGAACTCGCGGATGTCGTTGAGATTGCCGGCATCCCAGGCGGCCTGCAGGCGGATGAAGTAGACCTTGGCGTTGCGCAGGAACGCTTGCGTGTCGAAATCTGCGGGCACACCCCACGGCTGCTGCGGCGCAGCCGCAGCAGGTTGCGCGTGGGCATCGGGCGCGCCCGATGCGGCCGGACCGCCCAGGTTCCACGATTGTGCAGCCGTTGCGGCGCCAGCGCCCAAGCCCGACGTGTTGCCGGTGTTCAGCGATGCGGCCGCCGACGCAGAAGCCTGCGGGGCCGGCGCGGCAGGTTGCGGCACGTAGGGCTCACGATCGCCACCCAGCGACGGGCCGCCCGTGGCGTAGGCCGGACCTTGCGGACGGCTGCCTCGCACCTTGCGGATGATCCACATCACCACGAACGCGACAAGCGCGATCAGGATCAGGTTCGACAGCAACGAGGCAAGGCCCGCGCCCAGACCGAACTTCGACAGGAGATAACCGAGGCCCAGGCCGGCAGCCAGGCCACCCAGCATGCCGCCCCAGTTACGTCCGGGCTTTGCGGCCGGCGCGGCCGGAGCTGGTGCGGCCGGCGATGGTTGCGCGGCGGGCGCGGCCTGCTGCGTGGGCGACGGCGTTGTGGCCGGCGGCGTCTGCTGGCGTTGCGTCACCGTGGACGACTGCTTGCCGATGCTGCGGCTGCCGCCCATGCGCTTGGCGTTGGCGTCGATTGCCGTGCCCAGTGCGAGCGTCGCGACCAGCGCGCCCGCCATCAATTTTCCACCCCAATGCAAACTCATCGCTGTCTTCTCTCCAATGGCAGTGACGCCATTAGATGAAGACGTCAATGCCGAAATTCAATGTGAAGGATCGTGGCATATCGCCGCAGCGCGCTGCATCGCCCATCTGGCGGAACGACGGAAACACTTAGAGGCGACGGCCGACGTGCAGAGCCACGACACCTGCTGTCAGATTGAAGTATTCGACCGAGTCCAATCCGGCCTGTTCCATCATCTGCTTGAGCGTTTCCTGATCCGGGTGCATGCGGATGGATTCGGCCAAGTAGCGGTAGCTTTCGGGGTCGCCCGCCACTTTGCTGCCCAACCACGGCAGCACCTTGAACGAGTACAGGTCGTAAGCCTTCTCCAACGGCTGCCACACCTTGGAGAACTCCAGCACCATGACCTTGCCGCCTGGCTTCACCACGCGACGCATTTCGGCAAGCGCGCGATCCTTGTGCGTCATGTTGCGCAAGCCGAATGCCACTGTCACCACGTCGAAGTAAGCATTCGGAAAGGGAATGTGCTCGGCGTCGCACAGCGCGGTGGGGGTGAGCACGCCGGCATCGAGCAGGCGATCACGGCCGACGCGCAGCATCGACTCGTTGATGTCAGTCAGCCACACCTCGCCGGTGGGGCCGGCCTGGCGGGCGAACGCCTTGGCCAGGTCGCCCGTGCCGCCCGCGATGTCGAGCACCTTGTAGCCCGGGCGGACCGCTGCCTGGGCGATGGTGAACATCTTCCACACGCGGTGCAGGCCGCCGGACATCAGGTCGTTCATCACGTCGTACTTGCTCGCGACGGAATGGAACACGCCGGCGACCTTGCCGGCCTTCTCCTGCTCATCGACCTGCTGGAATCCGAAGTGGGTTTGGCTCATGACAGAAAAGGATGCGGATGCAGCGCACAGGCGCCGCAAAGTGAATCGGGAATCAGTGGCTGTGGCCGCAAGCGTGGCCAGCGTTCTCGGCCATCGGGGCGTCGCGGTCGACGCCGGCAGCGGCCAGGCGATCGAGATACGCCTGCCAGAGCGTGGCCTGCTCAACGCCGAGGCGGTACAGGTAGGCCCAGTCGAAGATGCCGGAATCGTGACCGTCGGAGAACAGCGGCCGGATCGCGTAATTGCCCACCGGCTCGACGCCGACAATGCCGACCTCGCGCTTGCCGGTCTGCAGCACTTCCTGGCCGGGCCCGTGCCCCTGCACTTCAGCCGACGGCGACAGCACGCGCAGATATTCGAACGGCAGGCTGAACTGTTTGCCATCGGCAAAGGCGATCTCCAGCACGCGCGATTGCGTGTGGACGGTAATGCCGGTCGGGTGCGGCGTGTCGGCGGAAAGTCCGGCCATGAAAACGTCTCGTCGAGTCAGAAAACGGTGTTTCAGGAAGCTGCCAGCGCAACGTGCGCGGGCTCTTCCACCACCCGATAGCTTACCGCAGTCAACGGGTCGCCTTCGGGGACGTAGCGCAGGCGGCGATGGTGGAATCGTGCCACGGTGCTGCGGTGCGCCACGCTCACGATGGTCACATCGGGCATCGATTCGAGCATCAGGCTGTACATGAACGCCTCGGTGTCTTCGTCGAGTGCGCTGGTGGCCTCGTCGAGGAAGAGGTAATCGGGGCGCTGCAGCAAAGCCCGTGCAAAAGCCAGCCGCTGCTGCTCGCCGGGCGACAGGCGCAGGCTCCAGTTGCTCACCTCGTCCAAGAGGCCGGCCAGCGCGGGCAAGCGGCAGGCGATGAGCACCTGGGTCAGACGCTCCGCGGTGTATTGGGTCGCCAAATCCGGATACGAAAGCGCGTCAGCCAGCGTGCCGGATGGCAGATAGCTGCGCTGCGGCAGGAACAGCACGCGGGCGTCCTCCGGGACTTCGATGCGGCCGCTGCCATAGGGCCAGATACCGGCCACGGCACGCACCAGCGTGCTTTTGCCGCAGCCCGACGGACCGTTGACAAGCACCCGCTCACCACGTGCGAGCGTCATGTCGAAGGGCTCGACCAGCACGTCTTCGGGCTTGCGGTTCGGCAGGTTCAGCGCGAGACCGCGCGCTTCGATGGCAGGTACGGCGGCAGTTTCCACCTCGACATCGCGGACACCGGCGCGGTGCTCTTCTTCACGCTCGGCGGCGCGGATGGCGCGCTGGAATTCGATCAGACGGTTGGTGGAGGCTTTCCACGTGACCAGCGTGCGGTAGTTGGTGACAAACCACGACATCGCATCCTGCACCTGACCGAACGCGGTGGCGACCTGCATCATTCCGCCCAGCGTGAGCGTGCCGCCAAAGTAGCGCGGCGCCGACACCAAGAACGGGAAGATGATGGCGAACTGTCCATAGCCGGAACTGGCAAAGGTCAGGCGCCGCGTATAGTCCATCAACTGGTTCCAGTTGGTGCGGATGCGCTCGAAGCGCCCGCGCAGGATGGCTTTCTCGGTCGGCTCGCCGCGGTACAGAGCGATGCTCTCGCTGTTCTCGCGCACGCGCACGAGCAGGAAGCGGAAGTACGCCTCGTAACGCTCCTGCTGGAACGACAGCCCGATCAGTGGCCGCCCCACAAAGTGGATGATCACCGAGCCCACGATCGAGTACAGCAGCGCAAACCACACCATGTAGCCGGGAATCACAAAGTCGTGGCCACCCAGGCTGAACGCCAGCGGCCCCGACACCGCCCACAGAATCCCGAAGAACGACACCAGCGTGACAGCCGAATTCAGGAAGCCCAGCGCCAAGGTGAGCGTTGCATCGGTAAACGTGCGCAGGTCGTCGGCGATCCGTTGGTCGGGGTTGTCGGCGCTGTGCGTCTGCTCCAGTCGATAGAACGCCTGCTTGCTAAGCCAGTCGTCGAGGAAGCTGCCGGTAATCCAGGTCCGCCACCGCATCTGCAGCATCATCGAGTAGTACAACCGCATGATGGAGCCAAAGATCAGCAATGCGGCGATCCATGAAAAGCGGCCCAGTTGCGTCCAGAATTCGCCGTAGTTCTTCTGCTCGAGCGCATTGTAGAAAAGCCGATTCCAGTCCGTGAACAGCACGTTCATGTAGACCAGAAACAGGTTCAGGGCGATCACCAGCGCGAGCAGCCCCCAGGCCTTGTGACGATCTTCCGAAAACCAGTACGGACGAATCAGTTGCCAGGTTTCCGACAAATTCAGCCGCCCATGGTGGACGGTCAGTTCGGAGATGGAATCCTTGTGGGAATCGGGCGTGGCGGCGGTGCGCGGTGTCGTCATGGCGAGGGCGTTGGCGCAACAGAAGAGAATCAGACGCCGTGCGCGTCACAGGGGTTCCGCGCACGACGGGGCGATGCGTTACCAGGCGTTACCCACCGTATCGCCGAGGGGGCTCAGGCGTCGGCCAGCGCCGCTTGCAGCGCGTACGACAGCGCCGGCAACTTGGCCGTGATCTCGGCCATGCGCGCGGTATCGGGCGCGCGTTGCTCGGGGCCCCACACGGCTTCCGGGAAATGCGTGTCCCACCGATAGCGCGGGATGACATGCCAATGCAAATGCGGCACGAAATTGCCGAAGCTGGCGAGGTTGATCTTGTCGGGCGCCAGTTCGGCGCGCAGCACGCGCTCAACCCGGGTGACGACGTCCATCAGCCAGTGGCGATCGGCATCGGACAGATCGGTCTGCTCGGCCACGTGGTCGTTCCAGATGACGCGGCAAAGCCCGGAAAGCGCGCGTGCTCGACCAGCACCACGCGCGCGCGGCCATTGCGCCAGACGGGCTCGCCGCCGTCCGTCTCGCACAGCGCGCAGCCGGGTGCCCGCTCGCCGGTCGTCGCAGTCGTCACACCAGAACCCGCTCGATGCCGCCGGCGTTGGCCTGCGCGACGTAGTCCTGCAGCCAGGTTTCGCCGAGCACGTGACGCGCCATCTCGACCACGATGTAGTCGGCCTGCACCGAAACATCTTCGGTGTAGCGCGACAGGCCCTGCAGACATGCCGGGCAGCTCGTGAGGATCTTCACGTCGCCGTTGAACGCCTCGCCGCCTTGGCCGCTGGTCTGGCCCAGACTGCGCAGCTTGTCGGCGCCCTTCTGCATCTCTTCTTCCTTGCGGAAGCGGACCTGCGTGGAAATGTCGGGGCGCGAAATCGCCAGCGTGCCCGACTCGCCGCAGCAGCGGTCATTCTTCTCGATCGCGCGAGTCTGGCCATCGGCGCCGATGTTGCCGCCCATCAGCTGGTTGACCAGCTTGGTCGGGTCCATCGTCTTGATCGGGGTGTGGCAGGGGTCGTGGTACATGTACCGCGTGCCCTGCACACCGTCGATCTTCACGCCCTTCTCCAGCAGGTATTCGTGAATGTCGATGATCCGGCAGCCCGGGAAGATCTTGTCGAATTCATACCCCGCGAGCTGGTCGTAGCAGGTGCCGCAGCTCACCACCACCGTCTTGATGTCGAGGTAGTTGAGCGTGTTGGCCACGCGGTGGAACAGCACACGGTTGTCGGTGACGATCTTCTCGGCCTTGTCGAACTGGCCCGCGCCGCGCTGCGGATACCCGCAGCACAGGTAGCCCGGCGGCAGCACCGTCTGCACACCGGCGTGCCACAGCATTGCCTGCGTGGCCAGCCCCACCTGCGAGAACAGGCGCTCCGAGCCGCAGCCCGGGAAGTAGAAGACCGCCTCGCTGTCGGGCGTGGTCGCCTTGGGATTGCGGATGATCGGGACGATCTCGTTGTCCTCGATGTCCAGCAACGCGCGCGCGGTCTTCTTGGGCAGGTTGCCCGGCATCTTCTTGTTGATGAAGTGAATCACCTGCTCGCGCACGGGCGGCTTGCCTACCGTCGCGGGCGGCCGGGCGGTCTGCTTCGGCGAACTTCTTCAGGATGTCGTTGCCCAGACGCTGCGCCTTGTAGCCCCAGTCGAACATCACCTTGCGGGTGAGGTTGATCGTCTCGGGGTTGGTCGCGTTCAGGTAGAACATCGCTGCTGCGGTGCCGGGGTTGAACTTCTTCTGCCCCATCTTGCCCAGCAGGTTGCGCATGTTCATCGACACATCGCCGAAGTCGATCTTGACCGGGCACGGCGTCACGCACTTGTGGCAGACCGTGCAATGGTCGCCCACGTCGGCAAACTCTTCCCAGTGCTTGACCGACACGCCGCGGCGCGTCTGTTCTTCGTACAGGAAGGCCTCGATGAGCAGCGACGTGGCGAGGATCTTGTTGCGCGGGCTGTACAGCAGGTTGGCGCGCGGCACGTGCGTGGCGCACACCGGCTTGCACTTGCCGCAGCGCAGGCAGTCCTTGATCGACTCCGAAATGGCGCCAATGTCGCTCTGCTGCATGATGATCGACTCGTGCCCCATCAGGCCGAACGACGGCGTATAGGCGTTGCGCAGATCCGCGGCCAGGCCTTGCGGGTCGTTGATGTCGCGCAGCAGCTTGCCCTTGTTGAAGCGGCCGTTCGGATCGACGCGGCGCTTGTAGGCAGCGAAATCGGCGATCTCTTCGTCGGTCAGGAATTCCAGCTTGGTGATGCCGATGCCGTGCTCGCCCGAAATCACACCGTCCAGCGAACGCGCCAGCGTCATGATGCGGGCCACCGCCTTGTGGGCGTCCTGCAGCATGTCGTAGTCATCCGAGTTGACGGGGATGTTGGTGTGCACGTTGCCGTCACCGGCGTGCATGTGCAGGGCCACGAACACGCGGCCGCGCAGCACTTTCTTGTGGATCGCCTGGGCCTCGTCGAGGATCGGCTTGAACTCGCCGCCGTTGAAGATCTTGCGCAGCTCGGCGCGAATCTCAGCCTTCCACGACACGCGGATCGTCCGATCCTGCAGCAGGTGGAACAGGTTGGCGTCAGGTTGATTCACCAGACGGTCGTCGATGGTCTGCGCGAGATAGCCCAGGCCAAGGCCGATGAGGCTCGCGCGCGCCGTGGTGACCGGCGTGTCGAGATGGTCCAGCAGATATTGCCAACGTGCGCGCGTGGCACGCAGCAGTTGCTGCGCCTGTTGCACGCGGTCTTCCAGCAGTTCAGCGCTGGGGATTTCGTTGGCGTCGTCGGTGCGGCCCAGCGGCAGGTTGCTGCCGGCAAAGAAGTCGAGCAGCGCGTCGGTCAGCTTGAGCTTGCTCTTGATCGACAGCTCGATGTTGATGCGCTCGATGCCGTCGGTGTACTCGCCCATGCGATTGAGCGGGATCACCACGTCTTCGTTGATCTTGAAGGCGTTGGTGTGCTTCGCAATCGCGGCCGTGCGCGAGCGGTCCAGCCAGAACTTCTTGCGGGCCTCGGGGCTCACGGCCACGAAACCTTCGCCGCTCTTGCCGTTGGCCAGGCGGATCACTTCCGAGGTGGCGCGCGCCACGGCGTCATCGTCGTCGCCGACGATGTCACCGATCAGCACCATCTTCGGGAACGCGTTGCGCTTGCTCTTGGTGGCGTAGCCGACCGCGCGCAGGTAGCGCTCGTCCAGGTGTTCCAGGCCCGCGAGGATCGCGCCGCCGGGCTTCTTGGTCTCGGCGTCGAGGTAATCCTTGATCTCGACGATGCTCGGGATCGCGTCACGCGCCTGGCCGAAGAACTCCAGGCACACGGTGCGGATCGACTTCGGCATACGGTGCAGGATCCAGCGCGCGCTGGTGATGATGCCGTCGCAGCCTTCCTTCTGCACGCCGGGCAGACCGGCCAGGAACTTGTCGGTGACGTCCTTGCCGAGGCCTTCCTTGCGGAACTTGCGGCCTTCGATGGTGAGCGTCTCGGTGCGCAGCAGCTTGGCGCCGAGGGGCGCATTGCCGTCGAACCACTTCAGCTCGAAGGTGACGACCGGCGCATCGTGAATCTTGCCGAGGTTGTGATTCAGGCGCTGGACTTCGAGCCAGTTGCCGTCCGGGTCAACCATGCGCCACCAGGCGAGGTTGTCCAGCGCGGTGCCCCACAGCACGGCCTTCTTGCCGCCCGCGTTCATGGCGACGTTGCCGCCGATGCACGACGCGTCGATCGAAGTCGGGTCCACAGCGAAGACGAGGCCGGCCTTGTCCGCCGCATCCGCCACGCGACGCGTGACTACGCCCGCGCCCGAATAGATCGTCGCCACGGGATGGTCAACGCCCGGCAGGTCGGTCATCTCGACCGCATCCAGACGCTCCAGCTTTTCCGTATTGATAACGGCCGAGAACGGCGTGAGCGGCACGGCGCCGCCGGTGTAGCCGGTGCCGCCTCCGCGCGGAATGATGGTCAGACCCAGCTCGAAGCAGCCCTTGACGATGCCGGCGATCTCTTCTTCCGTGTCGGGCGTGAGCACCACGAACGGGTATTCGACGCGCCAGTCGGTGGCGTCCGTCACGTGCGACACGCGCGACAGGCCGTCGAACTTGATGTTGTCCTTCGCGGTGACGCGGCCGAGCACTTTCTGGGCGCGGCGGCGCAGGTCATACACCTGGGCGAACTCTTCCTGGAAGGCCTTGACGGCGCGGCGGGCATGCACGACCAGTTGCTCGACCTTGGTGGCGCGCTCGTCGCCCACGGGGTCGTGATGCGAATCGTGGTCGGCCACACGGCGCTTCTCGATCTCCGCCAGGCGGTGATTGAGTGCGTCGATCAGCATCTGGCGCCGCTTCGGGTTGTCGAGCAGGTCGTCCTGCAGATACGGGTTGCGACGAACCACCCAGATGTCGCCCAGCACTTCGTACAGCATGCGTGCCGATCGGCCGGTGCGACGCTCGGCGCGCAGTTCGTCCAGGATCTGCCACGCAGACTCGCCCAGCAGACGGATGACGATTTCCCGATCCGAGAACGAGGTGTAGTTGTAGGGAATCTCGCGCAGCCGGGGCGCAGCGTCCTGCGCCGTGAGTTTGGCGTCGATCAGAAGTGGGGCATTCATGGCGTGCCGCTGGGGAGGAGGTCGCGGCAAGGAGGACAAGAGCCGCGCGGTCTTTAAAGGGCGATTGTACTGCAACGCGCGCCGTTGATGCGTTGCAGCAACGGTATCCCTGCGGCTGATATGGGCGGGAAAAGCGTCGCGTTTTCAATGGCTTGCGAAAAGCGCGGAGGCCTGCGAGTGCGCCCAACGCCACGCAAACGTCAGATCATCACAGCCTTGATCCAGCCAAAGATGCCGTGCCAGAAGCCATCGGGCAAGGTCATGAGCGCCGCGGTCATCGCCAGATAGCGCAGGAATTTGCCGATGGCCATGTACATGACGCTGGGCCAGAACTTCAGGCGCAGCCAGCCGGCCAGCGTGCAGAGCGGGTCGCCGATGCCCGGCAGCCACGACACGAGCAGCGACACCGGCCCGATGCGGCGCATCCAGCGGAAGTACTTCTTGTCGAGCGGAGGCTCGCGGTGGCGCTTGGGGTGCGGCACGTGCTGGGCGTGCTCGGCGTTGTGCTGGCGGCGGCGGCGCGCCAGGTGGTAGCGCACCAGCGCCAGCTTGGCCGCATAGCCCATCCACCAGTCGACCATGCCGCCCAGCGTGTTGCCGAGCGTAGCCACCACGATGGCCGGCCAGAACATGTCGGGATTGAGCTTGATGTACGCAAAGACCGCCGGCTCGGAGCCCAGCGGCAGGAGCGTCGCCGAAATGAAACTGACGACGAAGATGGCAGGCAGCCCGACCTTGGGCAGGGCGAGCGTGGCAAAAAGCGTGTCGATCCACTGTTCCATGCGATCGATTGTAGAGGGCGGGCGGCCGCGGCGTCGCTTGGGGGCCGCCCTAGCCGGTCAGGCGAAGAACAGGTAGGCGACAAGCACGGCGCCGATGAGCCCGATGAGGTCGGCCCACAGCCCGCAAGCCAGCGCGTACCGCGTGTCCTTGATGCCGACGCTGCCGAAGTACACGGCCAGCACGTAAAACGTGGTCTCAGTCGACCCCTGGATGATGGCGGCCAGCTTGCCCTGGAAGGAATCGACGCCGTAAGTGGTCATCACGTCGACCATCAGGCCGCGCGCGCCGGCGCCCGACAACGTCTTCATCAGCCCCACGGGCAGCGCCGGCACAAAGCGCGTATCGATGCCCAGGTGCGTAAACAGCGCAGAAAGCCCCTGCATCAAAACATCCATGCACCCCGCCGCGCGAAACACGGCAATGCCCACCAGCACCGCGACGAGATACGGAACGATGCCGATGGCGACCTGGAAGCCGTCCTTGGCGCCATCGACGAAGGTTTCGTACACATTGATGCGACGAAATGCCCCACAGACCAGGAACGCCACGACGATGGTGAGGATGGCGCCCGCGCCGATCAGGCCGATCCACGCCGCCATCTGGTGCGGCGGAAACTGGCGCAGCCACGCAAACAGCAGCCCCATCGCCGCGACAAAGCCGCCGAAATACGCCAGCAGCGCCGGCTTGAACAGATTGATGCGTTGGTACCACGCCACCGCGGCAATGCCCGCGCAGAAGCCGATGAACGTGGACAGCAAGGTCGGCAGGAAGATGTCCGCCGCGTTGAAACCCACCAGCCCCTGTTTGACAGCCATGGCCTGGCGGATGGCGATGACGGACGTCGGTACCAGCGTCACGCCCGCGGTGTTGAGCACCACAAACATCAGCTGCGCATCGCTGGCGCGCTGCGGCTGCGGGTTGATCTGCTGCAGCTCGCGCATGGCTTGGAGGCCGAGCGGCGTGGCGGCGTTGTCCAGACCGAGGACGTTGGCCGACACGTTCATCATCATCGCGCCGTTGGCGGGGTGGCCGGCCGGCACGGAGGGAAACAAGTGCCGCATCACCGGGTTCACGAGCCTCGCAAACAGATCGACCACGCCGGCGCGCTCGCCCACGCGCATGATGCCGAGCCACAGCGCCATCATGCCGGTCAGGCCGATGGCGATTTCGAAGCCGGTGCGCGCGGCATCGAACATACCGGTCAACATGCGCGAGAAGACTTCCATGTCGCCCTGCACCACCTGCACGCAGGCGGTGACGAAGGCGACGAGAAAGAAGGCGAGCCAGACGAGGTTCAGGGCCACGGGGGTTGCGCGTTGGAATCGGACAAGCCGCTCATTGTGCCTGCGGGGGCGTCTCGATCGGGTGGATCAGGTGGAAGTTGTCGTAGTCGACCGACGTGACGCCGCCCTCGTCGCGGATGAGGTCGGCATAGCGATAGTTCCAGCGGATCTCGTCGTGCCGCCAGGAATAGCGCGCCTGCACAGTCTGCGCGGCCGTCTCGTCGGCGCCCTCGATGGTCAGCAGCAGCAAGGCGTCACCGGCGGCGAGCGATTCTGCGGTGGCGCGATGCAGCGGGCTGGTCTCGTCGATGACGTGCATCATCACCCAGCCCAGCAGGAAGATCGGGTGCTCGCTGCGCTCCAGCTTCAGGTCGTGAATCTTGTAGATCGAGTAGCCCTCGGGCGAGACCTCGTCCTGCATCAGGCGCAGCCGGGCGGTGGCCTCCGCGATGACGTTCTGGCGCGCATTGGCGGCGCGCAGCATCAGCGTGGACTTGCCGTTGAGCGGCCGTACGACAACGTTGCGGGCAAACATGATCTTGGCGCGCGGGCGCGAGAACCGCGCAAACACCAGCCCCGTCGCCATGGCAATGCCCGACATGCCGATGAAGATTTCCAGCGTGGCGATGACGTGGGCGTAGAGCGTTTGCGGGTGCATGTCGCCGTAGCCGACCGTGGCTAGCGTCTCGACGCTGAAGAAGAAGGCCCCGACGAAGCCGGGCGGCGACTGGTTCGCGATCGCGCCGTCACCGAGCGAATACAGCCCCGCGAATACCGCATTCAGCGCCAGGAACATCGTCGCCAGCAGCGCGAAGAAGGTCGGCCAGTTGACCTCCAGCGCATGGTGATAAACGTCGCGCCAGCCCAGCGGTGGCATGCCGTAGGCGATGACGTGCTGCGTTCCGGACCAGACTTTGCGGCCCCGGCGCGCGCGTCCGGCACGCTCGGAGGAAGACGACGGGGTGTTCATGGAGGCCTCGCCGAGGATGCGCCGCGCCCGCCCGGACGCGGCCGGGACAGTGTACCGACCGGCACGCCGGTCCAGCAAGGCGGGCCAGGCAGGCCAGGCGCCGCGTGATAGGCTTACGGGCTCTGTTCACGCCCAACCCCGGTCCGCACCATGGCCATCGATTACCTCAAGAAAATCCTGACTGCGAAGGTCTATGACGTCGCGGTGGAAACCGAGCTGAAGTTCGCGCCGAACCTGTCGGCGCGCACCGGCAACCGCGTCTACCTCAAGCGCGAGGATGACCAGCCGGTGTTCTCGTTCAAGCTGCGCGGCGCCTACAACAAGATGGCCTCGCTCACGCCGGCCGAGCGCAAGCGCGGGGTGATTACGGCATCGGCGGGCAATCACGCGCAGGGCGTGGCGTTCAGCGCAGCGCGCATGGAATGCAAGGCCGTGATCTGCATGCCGGTGACGACGCCGCAGTTGAAAATTGACGGCGTGCGCTCGCGCGGCGGCGAATGGGTCGAGGTCGTGCTGCACGGGGAAAGCTATTCCGACGCCTACAACCACGCCGCCAAGCTGCAAGAGAAGCATGGCTACACCTTCGTCCACCCGTTCGACGATCCGGAAGTGATTGCCGGCCAGGGCACCATCGCCATGGAGATCCTGCGCCAGCATCCGCAGCCGATCCATGCGATTTTCTGCTCGATCGGTGGGGGCGGGCTGATCTCGGGCATTGCGGCCTACGTGAAGGCCGTGCGACCGGACGTCAAGGTCATCGGCGTGCAAAGCGTGGATTCCGACGCGATGGCGCGCTCGGTGGCCGCCGGCAAGCGCGTCGAACTGAAGGAAGTCGGCCTGTTTGCGGATGGCACGGCGGTCAAGCTGGTCGGCAAGGAGACGTTCCGCCTCACGCGCGAACTCGTCGACGAGATCATTACCGTGGATACGGATGCCATCTGCGCGGCGCTCAAGGACGTGTTCCAGGACACGCGCAGCCTGCTGGAGCCGTCGGGCGCGCTGGCGCTGGCCGGCCTCAAGCAGTATGCCGAGACGCACAAGCTGAAGAACGAATCGCTCGTGGCCGTGGCCAGCGGCGCCAACATGAACTTCGACCGCCTGCGCTTCGTGGCCGAGCGCGCCGAAGTGGGCGAGGCGCGCGAAGCCGTGTTTGCCGTGACGATTCCCGAAGAGCGCGGCAGCTTCAAGCGCTTCTGCGAACTGGTCGGCTGGTCGCGCAACGTGACGGAGTTCAACTACCGCATTGCCAGCAAGGACGCCGCGCATATCTTTGTGGGCGTGCAAATTGCGTCGCGCGCAGAGGGCGACAAGATTGCCGAGAACTTCCGCAAGCACGGTTTCCCGACGCTGGACCTGTCAAACGACGAACTGGCCAAGCAGCACATCCGCTACATGGTGGGCGGCCGTTCGCCGCTGGCGGAAAACGAGCATCTCTACCGCTTCGAGTTTCCCGAGCGGCCGGGCGCGCTGATGAAGTTCCTCTCGAGCATGAGCCCGAACTGGAACATCAGCCTGTTCCACTACCGGAATCAGGGCGCGGATTCGAGCAACATCCTCGTCGGCATCCAGGTACCGAAGAACGAGAAGCGCGAGTTCAAGGCGTTCCTCGCAACGCTGGGCTATACCTATTGGGACGAAAGCGAGAACCCCGTCTACAGCCTGTTTTTGTGATGAGCAACCAACCCGAACATTCGCCGCTCGGTAAGACGTCCGCCTACAAGACGGAATACGACCCGAGCCTGCTGTTTCCGATTCCGCGCCAGGCCAAGCGCGACGAAATCGGCCTGGCCGCCGGCACGGCCCTGCCCTTCTTCGGCGTGGATCTCTGGAACCTGTACGAGCTGTCGTGGCTGAACCTGCGCGGCAAGCCGCAGGTGGCGCTGGGCACCGTGATCGTGCCGGCCGATTCGCCCAACATCGTTGAATCGAAGTCGTTCAAGCTGTATCTGAATTCGTTCAACCAGACGAAGGTGGCGTCGCACGAAGCGCTGCAGCAGTTGATCCACCACGATCTGTCGGAGGCGTGCGGCGCGCCGGTGCAGGTCCGCATCGTCACGCACGAAGAGTTTGCCCGGCAACGCATGGGCGAACTCGACGGCCTGCTGCTCGATCGGCTGGACATCGAAACGGATGTCTACCAGCCCACGCCCGAGCTGCTGCATGCCGACGAGGAAGAAAGCCCGGTCGAAGAAACGCTGGTGTCGCACCTGCTGAAGTCCAACTGCCTGGTGACGGGTCAGCCTGACTGGGGCAGCGTGCAGATCCGCTACGTGGGTGCGCCGATCAACCAGGAGGCGCTGCTCAAGTATCTGATCTCGTTCCGCGAGCACAACGAGTTTCACGAGCAATGCGTGGAGCGGATCTTTACCGACATCCTCCGCCAGTGCCGGCCGGTCAAGCTTGCCGTCTATGCGCGCTACACGCGACGCGGCGGGCTCGACATCAACCCGTTCCGCACCAACTACAACACGCCGTGGCCGGATAACCTGCGCAACGCTCGTCAGTAAGCGCTGACGCTGCGCAAGACACACGAGGCGCCTTCGGGCGCCTTTTTCTTGCCTGGGCGATCCGCCAAACGGGCATGCGCCCCTCGTCCATTTTGTGGACGCCAACGCCCTGTCGTTTCACGTTCGCTCGCCTATAGTGGTATCCGCAGTACGCCACCCGGGGGAATCGTGAAGGGTCCGTCCGCGCAAGCGGGCCGGGCGCTCTCGACGGGGGACATGCCATGACGAAAACGCCATGGAAGCCGCAAGGTGGGTCAACCCACGCGGTTACGTGCGCATGCCTGCTGCTCTGCGGCGGGCCGGTCCTTGCACAGACCAACGAGCCGGTGGACGACAAGCCACCCAGCCTGGAAGCGCTGCGGCGCGAGCTTGCCGATACGCAGGCGCGCCTGCAGGAACTCAAGCGCTCGATCCAGCAACAGGAAGCGCATCTTCGGCGCATGCGGCGCGCGCTCGGCATGAGCGAGGGCCGACTCGATACCGTGCGCGGTGCCGGTGCTCCCGGCGCGGCGGCCGAGGCATCGCAGATTGCGCAGAACGACGAGTCCGGCACCACGCCAGTCGGCAAACCGCCGGAGCCGCCTGACCGACCGCCACGCATCGCGCAGATCTTCGACGAGCCCAGCGCGCTGACACCACCGGGCAAGGTGGTCGTCGAGCCGTCATTGCAGATGGCGTATTCGTCGTCAGACCGCGTGGCGCTGGTGGGCTACACCATCATCCCGGCGCTGCTGATCGGGCTGATCGACGTGCGGCAGGTGAAAACGACCACGCTGACCGGCACGGTGGCGGTGCGCTACGGCCTGGCACGGCGTTGGGAACTGGAAGCGCGCGTGCCCTATGTCTACAGCGCGAGCGACACCGTCAGCCGCGAGCTGTTCACCGGCACGGCGACGGACAACGCTTTCAGCTCGCACGGCCGCGGCATCGGCGATGTGGAGTTGACCGCGCGGTACCAGATCAATGCGGGTGGCGTCGACAAGCCGTTCTACATCGGCTGGCTGCGTGTCAAAACGCGCACCGGCAAGGATCCGTTTGAAGTCACCACCGATTGCGTGACGCGCTGCGTGAGCAATACCACGGGCACCGGCCTGCCGCTGCAGCAGCCGACAGGCTCAGGCTTCTTCGCTGTACAGCCGGGGCTGACGTGGCTGTTCCCCACGGACCCGGCCGTGTTCTTCGGCAGCATCAGCTACCTGCACAACTTCGAGCGCAAGGATGTCAGCCTAAACCTGGTGGACGGCTCGAAGCAGTTCCTGGGCGACGTGAAGGCCGGCGACATCATCGGCCTGAACTTCGGCATGGGGTTGGCGCTGAACGAGAAGGCGTCGTTCTCCATCGGCTACGACCAGAGCATCATCGCGCCGACCAAGCAGAACGGCCAACGCGTGCCGGGCTCGGTGCGAACCATTCTCGGTACGTTGCTGGTCGGCTATTCGTACCGGCTCTCGCCCAAGATGACGCTGAACCTGTCGGTGGGTGCAGGCCTCACGCGCGACACACCGGACCTGACCGTCACGCTGCGTCTGCCGATCCAGTTTTAGCTCAGTGCAGCAGGGTGACGACGTTGGCCAGGGCGCCCTGCAGCACGTTGGAGAGATTCAGCTGACGGAACTGCGGCAGGCTGTTGACCGCTGCGTTGATGGTCGTTACGGCTTGCAGCGTCTGGTTGTTCAGACTGTTCTGGATGACCGTGGCCGCTGCAGCCGCGCCGGCCGCCACATCGGGCGGCGCGACATTGTTCGGGCCGTTCTGCACAAGGTTGACCGTATTGACCACCGAGGCCAGTTGCTGCGCCTGGCTGGCCGTCATGCGTGCCACATCGGGGATGTTGACCGATGCGCTCGCCACCAGATCGCCGTTGATGTAGACCGCACGGTCGATGCCGAACGAGATGTGCAGCCCTGCAAGCGCGGGCACATCGAAGCCGCCGCGCATGTCGTCGAGCTTGTCTTCGGACACGGCTTGCCAGGCATGGACGGGATTGTTGTCCATGCCGGCCGCACACGCATGCCCGGCCGCAGCGAACGCGAGCCATCCCGCAGCCCGCGCCACCTTGCCAAACCGCTTCATGATGCCCTCCTGCCCATCCACCGGACGGCAACGCGCAAACTACGCTCAAAAGTCGGACGGACCATGCTTGGGAACAACGATGTTTCCCAGGCCGCTGCGGTCCATGCCTTCCTCCAGCGGCGCACGCGGTGCCACGCGCCAGTCCGATGAAGCGTTGAACGTCGCCCCCGCCTCGCGGTTGTGGACGACGAACAGCAAATGGTTGTCCCACATGCTCTCGAAGCTCGCACGCGGAATCGCACGCGTGCCCATGGCCGGATCGCCCACGAGCACGCGCCCTTCCTGCACGCCCTTGACCACCACGAAGTGGTGATAGCCGTTCTCGGTCAACAGCACGATGGCCGGCAAGTGGGCGTCCTTCAATGCATCCAGCGGCTGCTCGAAACCGTCGGCCTCAAAGCCCAGAGAGGCCAGATAGCGTTTGATGTCGAGCAGCGAAAAGCCTTCGCCGGATCTTCTCCTGATTGCCATGCTCGTACATGGCCTGGAACACGGTCTGCTCGCTCACCGGGTAGCCGTACTGATACGTGAGCAGCGTCGCCACCGCGGCCGACCCGCAACTGAAGTCGAAACGCTGATGCACGGTGCGCAGGTAGCGCGCGGCCTTCATGCTCGTCACCGGCACGGCATAGGTGCCGCCGCCCGTGCCGAGCATGTCGATCGCGCCCGCCCACGCAGGCCCGCACGCCAGCGCCATCAGCACCGCACCCAACGTCTTGCGCATCATTCGGTCCTTCACAAGCTCAAGGCCGGAACTGCACGTTGACGATGGTGGCGTTCTGGATCAGCACGTTCGCTCCGCTGTTCTGGATGACCGTGGGGATCCCGCTGGCATTGGCAAACGAGCCGTCGCGCACGATGTTCGACCCGTCGCCACGTTGACGGCGGCGTTGTCGCTCACGGTGCCCGACAGGCGCGCGTCATTGACGGTCTGGTAGAGATCCTGCGTGCCGCCGCGATAACTGTCGAGCCGATCGGCGCCCACCGCATGACCGAACCCAGGCACCGACACGGCCGCGGCGACCGGGGGACGCACCGCTTCCGTGTCGGCGACCTGCGCACCGTCTGCGATCGGCACATCGTCCGACGCCATCGTTGCTGCCGCTGGCCACACTGCCAGGCCGCATGCCAACCACCATGCCGCCCATCCTGCTGTGGTTCTTCTGTCGGATCGCATCGAAAGTCTCCTATACGCTCCAACTGCGGGCCGGACCGCCGATGCAGTCCGGCCCCATCCACCGTCATGCGCGAAGCTTTATCGCCGCGCGCCGCGGCACTTCCCCGCTCATGCCCGAGACCGGGCTACTTGCCCACATTCAGGTTGGCCTGCACGTTGATGCTTTGCTGGATGAGGGAAGCGAAGCCGCTGTTCTGGTTCGCCACCATCACGCCTGCTGCAGACTGGCCGACGCTGGTCATGGCGTTGGACATGTTGAACGTGCCTGCGTCCACCATGACCGTGCCGCCGGCACCGCCCGTGCCACCCACCGCGCCGTTGCCGACACCGCCGTTGCCAACGCCACCTGCGCCGCCGGCCGCACCGACTGCGCCCACAGCGCCATTGCCCGCCGTGGACGACGCTGCGCCGTTGGTTGCGCTGCCATTGGTCGCGCTGCCGCCTGCGCCGCCGTTGCCTGCCACGTTGGTCGCTGCGCCGCCAGCAGCTCCGGCCCCGCCCGTGCTCGTGCCCGTGGCAGCGCTCGTGCCCGTGCCCGCACCGGCCGATGCCGTCGACGTGCCGCTGGTGGTAGCGCCTCCAGCGCCGCCTGCCCCGCCTGCCGAGGCACTGCCGCCGCCGGTGGCCGAGCCGCTGCCGCGATGACGGTTAGCATCGCCGCCGCTGGCGCTGGACGTGCCGCCTGCCCCGCCGCCACCGCCGCCCGCTGCGCTCGTGCTGCCCGCTGCGCCGCCCAGGCCCGCGCCCAGGCTGGCAGACAGCGTGCCGGAGCTGCCGCCGTTACCGCCACCGCCCGCATCGCCGCCGGCGGCTCCGCCGTTACCGCCGTTACCGGCCACGGCCCCGCCGTTGGTTGCGCTGCCATGCGTCACGCTGCCCGAGCTGCCACCAGCGCCGCCGCTGCCGCCCGCGCCGCCCGCGCCGCCATTACCGCCAGAGCCCGTGCCGCCGTAGCCGTATCCGCCACGTCCGCCGCTGCCGCCATTCGCTGTGCCGCCATTGTTGGTGGCGACATTGCCGATGCCCGACACGCTGATGTTGGTGACGGTGCCGTCCAGCTTGGAAACCGCAATCGCCTTGCTGGTGTTGAAGGAGTTGGTGAATGTTGCCGTTGCCGTGCCGCCGTTGTTGGCTGCAGCGGTGCCATAGCCATCGGCATTGGCCCAGCCGCTGTTGTCGCGGTTGCTGCCCTGGCTTTGGTTGTTGTGCTGATTCGAGTTGTCGGTTGCCGTTGTCGTTGTGGTGGTTGCGGTGTTCGTCGTCGTGTCTGTGCTGGTATTGGTTCTGGTGATGGTCGACGTGTTGGTTTGGGTCTTGTCACCCGCGCCAGACGCCGTATTCCCGATATCGGCCAATGCAACGCCAGAGACCCCCAATCCCATGGCGATCGCGGTGGCCAGTAAGGTCTTCTTCATAACGCACTCCATAAAGGTGAGAGGGACGGCTGGAAACGCAGCCAGTCAGGCCGGCGCGCTCTGCCTGTGGGAACAACATGACCCACCCCGGGGCGGCTCGTTTGCATAATCGGTGCCAACTTCCGGGTCCGCCCGACACCGCGGTTCTAAGCAATTGAAAACGCAAAAGTTTCACCGGCACGCGCGCACATAAGCGCGGGCCGTGCCGCGCAATCGTGTCGAGATGTGCAACGTTCGAGGGGTTGTTTGGGCCCTTCCGGTTGCAGCGCCGATACAACGCCATGGAACGCACGGCGGCCACGGCATGCATGACCTTCGCGCCAAGACGCAAACCACACGCACGGATGGGCGCAGCGCCGGTGTTTGAGACGGGCGATTGGCTGGGTGTTTCAGCCGTGATACATCGGCGCATCGGCGCTCACATTGCGTGAGCGGCAGGCCTGCGCCGACAGAGCATCCCGTGGCGCACGTTGCGTCGGGTTGCGTGTCTCGACGACGTTTGTATCGTGAGCAGGGGCCTCTTGCGGCCGCTTGACTGCGAGCGCCCCCTATCAGCAAGACGCATGCGGGAAACGTGTCTCGGTTTTTACCTCGCGGCTTGCCCGGGCAGGCAAACAAGATTGCGCGCGGCAAGCATCGTCATGGCAACGAAAAGCCGCGCGCAACCGGTTCGCATTTCAACTGCGAAACTGCGAGCTCGCTTCAGGCCGTGGCGGCCACCGTCAGCTTGAGCTCTTCGATCATGCGATCGCGCATGACGAATTTCTGCACCTTGCCCGTCACCGTCATCGGCATCTCGGTGACGAAGCGGATGTAGCGCGGAATCTTGTAGTGCGCGATCTGGCCCTGGCAGAACGTACGGATTTCGTCTTCCGTGGCCTGCTGGCCGGGCTTGAGGACGATCCACGCGCAGACCTCTTCGCCGTACTTCGGGTCGGGCACGCCAAACACGTTGACGGCCTGCACCTTCGGATGCCGGAAGAGGAATTCTTCGATCTCGCGCGGGTAAACGTTCTCGCCACCGCGGATCAGCATGTCCTTCACGCGGCCGACGATGTTGCAGTAGCCCTCGGCATCGAACGTTGCCAGATCGCCCGTGCGCATCCAGCCGTCGTGGATGGCGTCGGCGGTCTTGGCCTCGTCGTCCCAATAGCCGAGCATGACCGAATAGCCCTTCGTGCACAGCTCGCCCTTTTCGCCCACCGGCACCACCTCGCCCGCACCGTCCACGAGCTTGACCTGCAGATGCGGCTGGATGCGGCCGACCGTGGTCACGCGCTTGTCGAGCGGGTCCGTCACGGCGCTCTGGAACGACACGGGACTCGTCTCCGTCATGCCGTATGCGATGGTGACCTCGCGCAGGTTCAGCTCCGACACCACGCGCTTCATCACCTCGATGGGGCACGGCGATCCGGCCATGATGCCGCCGCGCAGGGTGGATACGTCAAAGCTCTTGAAGTCCGGATGATCGAGCTGCGCGATGAACATGGTCGGCACGCCGTGCAGCTGCGTGCAGCGCTCTTCCGCCACCGTGCGCAGCGTGGCCAGCGGATCGAATGCCTCGCCCGGAAACACCATGCACGCGCCCGTGGCCGTGCAGGTCAGCACCGACATGACCATGCCAAAGCAGTGATACAGCGGCACCGGAATGCACAGCCGATCGCCGCCCCGCAGGTTCATCGCCATGGCAACGAAGCGCGCGTTGTTGACGACGTTCACATGCGTCAGCGTGGCGCCCTTCGGCGCGCCTGTCGTGCCGCTGGTGAACTGGATGTTGATGGCGTCGTCAGGCGACAGCGTGGCCGTGATGGCATCGAGCGCATCAACGGGTACGCTTTTTCCGCGCGCAATCACCTCGGCAAAGTTGAGCATGCCGGGCGTATTGGCCTCGCCCATGCGGATGACCCAGCGCAGCGCCGGCAGCTTGGCGGCATTCAATGCGCCGGGCTGCGCGGTCGCCAGCTCGGGCGCGAGCGTCTGCAGCATTTCCAGGTAGCGCGAAGTCTTGAACGCTTCGGCCGCCACGATGGCCTTGCAGCCGACCTTGTTGAGCGCGTATTCCAGCTCTGAAAGCCGATACGCAGGGTTGATGTTGACGAGGATGAGCCCCAGGCGCGCCGTCGCGAATTGCGTGAGCACCCATTCGACGCGGTTGGGCGACCAGATGCCGATGCGATCTCCCCGCTCCAGTCCCAGCGCGTGCAGGCCGGCGGCCAGCGCGTCGACCTGTTCGGCAAAGGCGCGCCACGTCCAGCGCACGTTCTGCTCGCGGAACACGACCGCCTCGTCGTCGGGGCAGCGGCCCACGGTATCCGCCAGCAACGCCGAGACCGTGACATGTGCGAGCGGTACCGACGTATCGCCCACCACATACGACACACCGTTGCGCGGTCGCGCGTCGAAAACCTCACCAGCCATGGATGTCTCCTCCAATCAACGTTGGCCTTTTTGGGGCCTTGTTCTGAATGATTTGTAACCACTGCTTCAAACGCAATTTGACGCAGGTTGACGTATTTGGCAATCCGTTGCCCGACGAACAATGACGCGGAACAATTGCTGCGCTGCAGCAGCAAAAATCGGTGGGCGTCGTCTTCAACGCGCTAACATGCCGGCCTGATGTTTTGCGCTTTCTTGCTCGTAGGGAATGACGATGATCGTAGTAGTGATGGGTGTTTCGGGTTGCGGCAAATCCACGGTGGGCCAGAAGATCGCCGAGCGGCTGGGCTGCGCTTTCCGTGATGGCGACGAGTTCCACTCCGAGGCCAACCGCGCCAAGATGCACGCCGGCATTCCCCTGAACGACGACGACCGCAAGCCCTGGCTCGAATCCATCCGCGCCTACATGGACGAGAAGACAAGCAACGGGCAATCGCTGGTGGTGGCGTGCTCAGCGCTGAAGCAGCGCTACCGCGACGTGCTGCGCGGCCCCGCCGGCAACGCTGAATTCGTCTATCTGAAGGGCGATTTCGATCTGCTGCAAGGCCGCCTTGCTGCACGGAAAGACCACTTCTTCAACCCGAACCTGCTGCGCAGCCGGTTCGACGCACTGGAAGAGCCGACCGACGCCGTCGTCGTCGACATCGCGCTGCCGCCCGAAGCCATCGTCGACGAGGCTGTCGCGCAACTGCAGGCACGCGCCGCGCACCGCCCGGCCGCCTGAACCTGCCCGATCAGCGCTAGCTGCGCGTAAGTTGCTGCAACACGGCCTGCACCTCGCCGTTGCACACGCGGCTCATGCGCTCCTGCTCACGCGGCGTATCGATCTGCTCGTGCGCCTGCAAGCCCAGTTCGATCAGCGATTGCGCACGCGGCAGCCAATGGCGCGTGAGCGCTGCCTGCAAATCGGCGGCAATGCGGTCCGGGTCTCCAAAGTAGAGCCGGCCGCCGTATTCGCTCTCGATCTCCTTGCGGATGACCTCGGCAGCGTGCGGCAGCACGGCGCGGTTGACGGCCACATGCCGCAATTCGTGCTCGCGGATGGCGTTGTACGCGCACGTGCCCGGCGCAAATTCGCGCGCGACGGTCACCCGAAAATTGTTCAGCACCAGCTCCACCGAAATGGACGGCCGCAGGCAGGTCGTGGCCGGCTGCGTGGCGATCGCCATGTATCGGCTCGTCACGTCGAAGCGCGCCAGCAGCGTCGCATACGTCTTGCCCAGCACGCGCGCTGAGCGATCGTACGGTGGCGCTTCGGCAGTGAGCTGCTCGACCGAGCGGTCGTTGGAAAAGGACAGCGGCGTTTCGGTGGCACGCACCTCCACGCGCATCGGGCCCAACGCCTGGTCGCACGCCTTGAGCCAGTGCGATTTGTTGGCATTGAAGGCGTGGGCGCCCGTTGTTCCGGTCGCGGCCGCGACGTTTTCGATCGGCGCAAAGCGCACATCCGCCAGCCTCAGCCGATGCAGCCGACTCCACTGCCAGGCACCGGCCGCCACGGCCAGCACCACACCCAATACCACCACCCGACGCATGCTGGGCTCCCCGTTTGCGCATCCCGACCGGGCTACGCAGGGGCGCCGGTTGGGTCATGCCGGTGTCAGTTCCACCGGTTCTCGGTTCTCATGCTGGGCGGCAACCAGTCGCCTGATCTGCTCGCCCGATCGTTTGAGCGCTACGCGCGCCTCTGGAAGGAAAGGATAGAAGATCGGCCACACGTGCGGAAGCCGCCGCCCCATTTCTACCGAAACGGATACCCCGGCGGCCCGCGCACGCTCGGCCATTCGGAGGGTGTCGTCGCGCAGCACTTCGCTCGTGCTGACATAGCAGTGCAGCGTGGGCAAGCCCCTGAAATCGGCATACAGCGGCGACGCGAGCGGATGGTCCGTCGGTGCGCCCGAATCACCCAGGTACAACGCGGCACCGTGCGCCATCCACGCGCCGCGAAACATCACGTCGGATTCATCGTTGTCGATCAGGCTTTGGCCGGTGGCGGCAAGATCGGTCCACGGCGAATACAGCACGGCGCCAGCCGGCAGCGGATCCGCCGCATCGCGCAAGGCCACTAGGAGCGCCAACGCCAGTCCGCCGCCAGCGGAATCGCCCGCCACCACAATGCGCGATGGGGGGACGCCTTGCGCCAGCAGCGTGCGATACGTCAACAGCGCATCTTCAACCGGCGCTGGAAACGGATGCTCGGGTGCCAACCGGTAGTCCGGCACGCATACACGCGCCCGCGCATGTGTGGCGAGGCCAATGGTGATCGGACGGTGGGTGCGCGGGCTGCAGAAAAAGTAGCCGCCGCCATGCAGGTAAAGCACGACCGGCGCGTCGTCGTGCAGGTCCGGATCGGCGGGTTCGATCCATTCGCCGGTGAGGCCATCGCCGTGGGCTCCAATGGCCGGCACGATGCACCAGTCCGGCGGCAGCTCCACCGGCAAAGGCATCTTGCGCTTCTCGGCATGCAGGCGCGTGGCGATGGGATCGAAGGGCTCCCGCTCGGTCGGCTTCTTGATCTGGTTGCGCACCATTCGTGAGACGACCCAGTTCTGCCAGCTCATCGCGCAACCCTCCGCTGCAAAACCCCAGCCTAGCGAGGAAGCACTGCCCAGACAATCGGTTCCCGCCCTGTTTTGGCGCGAGTGTCCCCATCGGGCAACGCCCGGATGGCTTGGCCCTTACTTGCCCCGGCACATGACAAACAGTCTATAAATTTATATATTATGGAAATCTAGATTGTTTTCCGCCCCGCGCCCCTTTTTCCCATGTCGATCGACTTCGCACATTTCACTCCCGGCGCTGCCCTCGTCGGCGGCCTGATCATCGGGCTGGCGGCAGCCGTGCTGGTGCTGGGCGCAGGCCGCATTGCGGGCATCAGCGGCATCGTCGGTGGGCTGCTGCTGCGCCGCGCGGCGATATGGACTGGCGCATCGCCTTCCTGATCGGCCTGATGGGCGCGCCGGTGATTGCCGCACTGCTCGGCCACCCCGTGGTTCCGGAAATCGCCGCAGGTTGGGGCGAGGTGTTGGCGGCCGGGTTCCTGGTCGGCATCGGAACGCGCTACGCAGGCGGCTGCACCAGCGGCCACGGCGTGTGCGGGTTGTCGCGCGGCTCGGTGCGCTCGCTGGTGGCCACGCTCACCTTCATGACGGCCGGCATCGTGACCGTCTTCGTGGTGCGCCACGTGGTCGGAGGCTGACATGGCCATCGTGATCGCGCTCGTTGCGGGCCTGCTGTTTGGCGCGGGGCTCATCGTGTCGGGCATGGCCAATCCAGCCAAGGTGCTCGGCTTTCTGGATCTGTTCGGTCAATGGGACCCTTCATTGGCGTTCGTGATGGCCGGAGCCATTGCCGTCGGCACGATCGCCTTTTTTGTGGCGCGGCGGCGCGGTCGCTCGTGGCTGGGCACGCTGATCCAATTGCCGTCAGCCACTGGCGTGACGACGCGGCTCGTGCTCGGCAGCGCCGTCTTCGGCATCGGCTGGGGGCTGGCAGGTTTCTGCCCGGGGCCGGCATTGGTGGCGCTGGGCGCGGGCGTGCCAAAGGCTGTCGGCTTTGTCGCCGCCATGCTGGTGGGCATGGCCGTCTTCACGTGGCTGCAACGCAAGCGCTAGCCAGGCGGCACTGCCGCATATCAACCACAACAAACCTACAGGGGACAACATGACGCTCCGCACACTCGGCGCTGCATTGGCGCTGGCCATCGGCACATCCGCCTTCGCACAAACAACGCCGGCGACGCTGCCGGTACCGGACGAAGCCACCATCCCCGCCGGCCCCATGGGCGACGCCATCAAGCGCGGCAAGCTGATCCTCACCGACACCAAGCGCCAGCTGCCGCACAACGTCGGCAACGGCCTGAACTGCACGAGCTGCCACCTCAATGGCGGCACGACGCCCTACGCATCACCATGGGTGGGGCTGACTGCCGCGTTTCCGGAGTACCGCTCGCGCAGCGGCGCAGTCATCTCGCTGCAGCAGCGCGTGAATGATTGCTTCCAGCGCTCGATGAACGGCAAGCCCATCGCCTTCGACGGCGAAGACATGAACGCCATCCTCGCCTACATGAAATGGCTCTCCAGCGGCGTGCCCGTGGGCACCAACGTGACGGGGCGCGGCTTTGAAAAGATCGACACCGCGCTCGCCCCGAACCGCGACAACGGCAAAGCGATCTACGCCCAGCGCTGCGCCGCCTGCCATGGCGTCGAGGGCCAGGGGCTGCCCAACCCGCAAGGCGGCTACCTGATGCCGCCGCTATGGGGCAAGGATTCGTTCAACGTAGGCGCGGGCATGGCCCGCATGTACACCGCCGCGGCCTTCGTGAAGCACAACATGCCGCTGGGTCAGGGCGGCACGCTGACCGCGCAGGAGGCCGTGGACGTGGCAGCCTTCTTTACCCAGCAGCCCCGCCCCGACTATGCCGCGCGCGCCAAGGACTGGCCCAAGGGCGACAAGCCCAAAGACGCGCGCTGAGCGCCGCCCGATTCAAAAACAAAAAGCCTGCGACGCAACCGCCGCAGGCTTTGCTTTCGCACTTCGGGGCGCTGAACGCCCTCGCAGTGCTTTCCCCGTTCAATCCTGATCAGTTGACCTTCAGCTGACCGCCGCGGCCCAGGCCGCCCTTGACGTCTTGCGCCTTGTAGCTGCGCAGGGCGACGACCATCTTGTTCCATGCGTCGATGAAGGCGACCACCGTGGCCTTGCCTTCCGGCGTCGCCGAGAAGCCTGCCAGGCCACCGCCCACGCCACCGCCAAAACCGGCCAGCACGGCGCCGTAGTTCGTCGCGGTCGAGCTGCCTTCGGCGGCGGCGATCTGCACGGCCGAGCGCACGTCGAACAGGGTCAGCGTCACGACCGAAGCCTTCGACTTCACGCTGCCGGCCAGCGCGGCGATGGCGCTGTTGCCGAGCAGGCCGCCCACGGCACCTGCCACCCCGCCGATCGGCGAGTCGTTGATGATGATCTGCGGCTCCATGTAGTAATCAGCCGCCACGCGCTGGCCCTTCTGCTGCTTCGAGCCGGCGCGGTATTCGCCGGAGTTGCGCTGCAGATCGGTGATGCGCGACAGGCGCGCGTCCGTCTTCTGGTTGCCGATCGACGTGATCACGAAGCAGTTCGATTGCTGCACGGCCATGCGCAGCAGCGGATCGATCGTCGTCACCTTGGTGGCGCTGCCGAACTGGCCGTACCAGTCGGCGTTGCGGCCGTCGTCCATGGCGATGGTGCCCAGCGGCGAGGCGCAGCGCTCGAGCGTCGGGTCGGCGCCCACGCTGGAGCCGCCGGCCGCAGCGCCGCTCACGCCGGCGTTCTGGCCGCCCGGAGTGACCATGCCGCCACCAGCGCAGGCGGTCAGGGAAGCGGTGATCAGTGCTACGCCTGCGGCCTTGGCAGTGCGGCTGAGAAGATTGGTGTTCATATTGTTGTGTGGCTCACATTGAGTCGATGTTCGGCTTATGCGTCCTGCGACTCAATAAGCCCCCTTGATCAGGCGTGCGAGGTGTGCAACAGGCTTTCCCCCTCCCCGAACTGCCTTGAAACGCTTTGAAACGGATGACTGCGGCGTCTGCTCAATACCAGTACCAGCTCGTCTGACGCCAGACGCCGAGGTACGGATAGCCCGAATACCAATAGCCGTAATAGGTGCTGCGCCATTGCGCGCGCCACTTGTAGTCGTCTTCGTCGGATTTCTTGGCGGCGCGGGCTTGCTCAAGCAGCTTCTTCGATTCCTTGTCGCCGCGGCTCACGGCAATCGAGAGCCATTTTTCGGCTTCGCGCGGGTCGGAGCCCATCTCTTCCAGCCCGAACAGGTAGAACGCGCCGAGCGCCTTCTGCGCCTGCAGGTTGCCGTGCTCGGCCGCCTCGCGCATCCAGTTCAGTGCCTGGTAGCTGTCCTGGCGGACGCCGTCGCCGCGGAAATAGCGCAGGCCCAGGTCGTAGGCGGCCTTCGGCTCTCGCTTGGCAACTTCCTTGAGGGCGGTCATGCGCGGATCTTCGTCGGGGATATTCGCCTGGTCAAACGACACCTGGGCTTTCGGCCGATCGGCACAGCCGCGGTCGTCGCATACCCGCACCACATCGCTGGGCGGCTGCGGCTGGGCACACGCGGCCAGCAGTGACACGACCCCCAACATCAGCAAACGATTCCGCATTCGCCTGACCCTCTTTTTATTGTTGCTGTTGATTGGAGAGAAAGTCCGTTGAGCGCCTGGCGAGTGCCGGTCGTCTTTTGCGATCCCGTTCGCAAAACCGGCGCCGCCAGATCGGCCGCACAATGCTTTCCCTTCCGCGTCCCCGCACGGTGTGCGGGCACATGATATAGATCGGTCTACTTTAGCGGGAAGCCGGCGCCGTTGTGTTACCAAAGCGTAAAGCTGACATGGCAACAACACTTTGCGGCCAATCGGGTTCGGGGCAGATCCCCCAAGGTCGCAACAAAGCGCCGATGCTAAGATGCGGCACAGCAATCAAGAGAGGTGGCAATGCGCGCAAGCAAGCGCCAACAGGTGGTGGACAAGGCCGGCGAGCTGTTTTCCCAGCACGGCTTTCACCCCGTGGGCGTCGATTGGATCATCGATGAGTCCGGCGTTGCTCGTATGACGCTGTACCGGCACTTCGCCGGCAAGGAAGATCTGATCAAGGAAGTGCTGGAGCAGCGCTATACGTTCGTCATGGGCAGCATTGCAGAGAAGCTCAGCCCCATGCCCGACGCCACCGCCCGCCTCAAGGGCATCTTCGACTGGTACGGCACGTGGTTCCGCACCCCCGAGTTTGCGGGCTGCCTGTTCGAACGCGCGCTGGCGGAGTTTGGCGCCACCTGCCCCAAGGTGACCGACGTGGCGGTGCGCTACCGCGACGATCTGCTCGCCATGATGGAAACGCTGCTCAAGGATGTGGTGCCCGCCAAGACGGCACGGCAACTTGCGGGGGTCTACGTGATGCTGCTGTCGGGCGCCACGGCCGACGCCCGCGCGATCGGCGATCCGTCCGCCGCGTCGCAAGCCTGGCACGCCGCCGAAACCCTGCTGAACCAGGCCAGGGCCGCCACGGAAGCGGTCTGATCCCGCCGCGCAAGCTACCAACCGCGCTGCACCCGACGCGCAATCATCGACGGCAACCGCAGCATGCCCTCCGCCGTCAGGCGCAGATGCATCCCGAAGAGCAGGACGTTGTCCCGCAGATACCGGAAATGCGACACCCCGCCCTCGTGCGCACGGAAGTAGCGCACCGGCGCCGCCAGCCGGATCGGGCGCACGCCCGCCCAACATAGGCGTACCGCCGCTTCCGGATCGAAATCGAAACCGCGCATCCATGTGTGCCGACGCATGATCTCCGCGAGCGGCGCTATCGGATAGACGCGAAAGCCGAACAACGTATCGCCAATACCGGCCCACAGGGTCTCAATGTCTGCGCAGCCATTGGAGAGGCGCCGGCCGTGCACGCGAATCTGCGGCGCCGTCGCGTCGAACACCGGTTGGCCGAGGATCATCGCGTCGGGCGCAGCCTGCGAAGCGGCCATGAATTCGGGGATGAGGTCTGCGGGATGCTGGCCATCGGCGTCCATGGTCAGCACGTAGGAAAAGCCTGCCGAGGCAGCGGCTTCCAGCCCGGCCAGCACGGCCACGCCTTTGCCGCGATTGCGCGGCAGCACGATCACGCGCAGCCCCGGGTCTTGCGCGGCCATGGCCTGCAGGCGTTCGGTGCTGCCGTCGGTGCTGCCGTCTGCCACGACCCAGACAGGGTTCCACTGCGCACGCGCTGCGTACGGTGTCGTCAACCTTGGGGCCAGGGTTGTAGCTGGGAATCAGAACGAGGTGCGTGGTGGAAGCGCCGGTCATCGGCATGGCGTCGGTCCGGCCAAACGTTGAAAGCGGAATGCGTCGGGCGCTGGCGCGAGCCTATCGCGTGCGGTGCGCTGCCACGTAGGCCGCGAGCGAGCCCAGCGAGGCGAAGATCTTCTGGTTGTCGGGATCGCCCGAGCGCAGCTCGAAGCCGTATTTCTTGGAGATCAGCAGCGCAACTTCGAGGATATCGATGGAATCGAGCCCGAACCCTTCGCCATACAGCGGTGTGTCGGCGGTCAGGGCATCGAGTTGAATGTCTTCGAGATTCAGTTCGCCGATCATGAGCGCGGCGAGCTCTTTTTCCAGGTCGTTCATCGGTCTTGCAACCACAGGCGGCATGCGGTGGGGATTGCGGCAGAGCCAACGACGATCTCCTTGCCCGAAGCCCCTGCCTTGTCCAGCCCAGCCTGTGAAAGGGGTCGTTTAAGCTAGGCGGATTCTAGACGAAGGGTCACACCCCGTATAGCGCGAAACCGTGACAAAGACCGCATATCGCGACGATGACACGAAGTGACGCAAACGATTCAACGGCTTGTCTGGCACCGCAAAGCGGCAAGGGGCACGCGGAAGGCTCTGTCAAGCGCCGTACATCCGGTTACAAACACATCGCCAAGGGATCCGGCAAGACAGGCCCGGGGCCCTAGAATGTGCCCGCCCCATGATCGATTTGCCCGCTCACTGACAACCATGCAGTGCCACTCCTGCCACCTCGTCCCGCCATGCACCCACTGACCAGCTTTGCGCGCGGCGCTGCCGGCGTGGGCGCCGTGGTGGCGTATCAGGTCGGCGCGCATTACGCAGCGGCCACGCCGGGCGCGCATGGCGTGGGCCTTGCGATGGCGCTGGTGCCGCCGTTGGCAGTTGCGCTGGTGGCAGCCGCACGTTCGACGCATCGCACATGGCTGGTGCCGCTGTGGCTGCTCGTCTGTGGAGTGCTGTGGATGGTGCGCGCGCCGCTGGCCATGCATTTCGACTGGGGCCTGTACGCAGAACATGCAAGCTTCAACCTGATGATGGCCTACGTGTTCGGCCGCACGCTGGTGGCGGGGCGCGAGCCGCTGTGCACGCGCTTTGCCCACATCGTGCACGGCACGCTCACGCCGCGCATTGCGCGCTACTCGCGGCAGGTCACGCTCGCATGGACGCTGTTCTTCCTCGCAACCGCGGCCGTGTCCACCGTGTTGTTTGCCACGGCATCGACCGTAACGTGGTCGACGTTCGCGAACTACCTTTCGCTGCCGTTGGTGGGCATGATGTTCGTGGCGGAATACCTCTGCCGCCGCATCGTGCTGCGCGGCGAGCCGCGCTCCAGCCTGTTCGATGCGGTACGCGCCTATCGGCAATCGCAGCAATCGGGGCACGCCACACCCATCGCCACAGAGCGGTCCCGCTGAACCCACACGCCTCAAGATTTGCTTCATGCCGACTTACCCGCTGGTCTCTCATTCAACGCTCGACCAAACGCTCGCGTGGCGTGACGGCGCGCCCGTTTCAGCGCGCGCGTTCCTGGCCGACGTGGTGGCGCTGGCCCCGATGCTGCCGCCCGGCGGCCACGTGTTCAACGCCTGCGCAGACCGCTACCGCTTTGCCGTCGGCCTGTGCGCGACGCTGGTGGCCGGCAAGGTCAGCCTGCTGCCGCCCATGCTGACGCCGCAGATGGTGCGTCAGCTCTCCGCATTCGCGCCGGACGTGTTCTGCCTGCACGACGCGGCTGCATGCCCCGTCGACCTGCCGGGCTTCCGTTATCCCGACGCGTTAACCGGCGACGCATCGCCCATCGACGTGCCGCAGATCGACGCGTCACAGGTCATGGCGGTGTTGTTCACGTCCGGATCCACCGGTACGCCGGTGCCGCATCGCAAGACGTGGGGCGCGCTGGTGCGCTGCATGCGCACGGCAGTCGACCACCTCGGCCTGAGCGACGGGCGCGCTTTCACGCTGGTCGGCACCGTGCCGGCGCAGCATATGTACGGCTTTGAGGTGACGGTCCTGCTGGCCCTGCAGGGCGGCTTGGCGTTCAGCAACCGGCAGCCGTTCTATCCGGCGGACATTCGGGAGGCGCTGGAAGCCGTACCGCAGCCGCGCGTGCTGGTGACCTCGCCGGTGCATCTGCGGGCGCTGTTGGCATCGGAGCCTGCGTTGCCGAGCGCATCGCTCGTGCTGTCGGCGACTGCGCCGCTGTCGGAGGCGCTGGCGCGGGAGGCCGAGACGCGCTTGTCCGCGCCGCTCCTGGAGATTTACGGCAGCACCGAAACCGGCCAGGTGGCGACGCGCCGCACCGCACAGCAAACCGCGTGGCGCCTGTACCCCGATGTCCGCATGGAGACGCGCCCCGGCACGCCGGAAGACGACGGCCCGACGGTGTGGGTCTACGGCGGACACGTCGAAACCGCGGTGCCGATGGGAGATGTAATCGAGCTGATCGACGAGACGCACTTTCTGCTGCACGGGCGCAAGGCTGACTTGATCAACATTGCCGGCAAGCGGTCGTCGCTGGCGTACCTGAACCATCAACTCAACGCGATTCCGGGTGTGGAGGATGGCGTTTTCTACATGCCGGACGATGCGCCCGCCGCGCCACACGCACGGCGGCGCGGCGGTCACGCGCCTCGTGGCGCTGGTTGTAGCGCCGGGGCTGAGCGCGGCGGACGTACTGCGCGCGCTGCACGACCGCATCGATGCAGCATTTCTACCGCGCCCGCTGCTGCTCGTGGACGCGCTGCCGCGCAACGAGACCGGCAAACTGCCCCGCGATGCGCTGGCCGCGCTGGTCGCACAGCATTCGAATCGCAGCCCAGACAAGCCCGCCATGCGCTTCACCATTCCCGCTGATCACCCGGCGCTGCCGGGCATTTTCCCGGTCACCCGATCGTGCCGGGGGTGGTGCTGCTCGACCATGCGCTCCACACGATCGGTGCGGCGCTGGGCCGCCCGTTGGATGCCTGCAAAATCAGCTCGGCCAAGTTTCTCAGTCCTGCCGCACCCGCGGAATGGCTCGACCTCGCGTTCGAAACGACAGCCAGCAACGCCGTGCGCTTCACCATCCGCGCGGGCGAGCGTGAGGTGGCCAGCGGCGTGCTGTCCGCATCGGCGCCGGAGGGCGTTGCCGCATGAAGCGCACCGACTGGGCCGAGCGTCCGGAGCGCAGCAACCTCGCGCTGCTGCGGGTGATGACGTGGCTGTCTCTTCGGCTGGGGCGGCCGTTTGGCCGCGTCCTGCTGTGGCTGATTGCGTTGTATTTCGTCGCAGCGTCGCCGGAGGCGCGGCGTGCTTCGCGTGATTATCTGCAGCGCGCGCTCGGGCGGCCGGCCACGCTGCGTGAGGTGTTCAGCCACATGTTCACCTTCGCCACGACCATCCATGACCGCATCTACCTGATCAGCGGTCGCTTCGATCTGTTCGACATCCAGTTGCAGGGCCAGCACCACGTGCACGACGTGCTGGCGCAGGGGCGCGGCGCGTTCCTGCTGGGCGCGCACCTGGGCAGCTTCGAGGTGGTGCGCGCGCTCGGCCGCACGGTGCCGGACCTGCGCGTGGCCGTCGCCATGTACGAAGAGAACGCACGCAACATCAACGCTGCGGTTGCCGCCATCAACCCGGCAGCGGCGCCGGAGGTCATTCCGCTGGGCCGGGTAGACGCCATGCTGCAAGTGCGCGAAGCGCTGGATGACAACCGGCTCGTCGGCATGCTGGCCGATCGCACGCTGCTGCGCGACGCGGGGCCGTCCGTTCAGCAGATGGATTTTCTGGGCAGCCCTGCAGCGTTTCCGCTGGGGCCGTTGCACATGGCGGCCATGCTGAAGCGCCCCGTGCTGTTCATGACGGGGCTGCACCTTGGCGGCAATCGCTACGCCGTACATTTCGATCCGTTGGCGGACTTCACCGATGTGCGCCGCGAAGACCGCACCGCCGCCGTGCAAGCCGCCCTCGCCCGCTATGTGGAACGCGTTGAGCACTACTGCCGCGTCGCGCCCTACAACTGGTTCAACTACTTCGACTTCTGGCAGGATGCCGACGCGGCCGGCGGGCGGGATCACGCCCCGGCCGAGCGCCAGACCACACAAACGCCATGACTGCAACGCGCCTATTCCTCCGCGCCTTTCTGGCCATGCTCGCAGCCAGCATGTTGGCTGCGACCGCCCACGCCGCGGATGCCGCCTGGACGCTTGACCGCCTGATGTCGACGCTCGCCCGCAACAAGTCGGGGCGCGCGACGTTCACGGAAACCAAGACGCTCTCGATCGCAGCGCAGCCCATCGAATCCTCCGGCGAGCTGGTGTTCGTCGCGCCCGACCATCTGGAAAAGCGCACCCTGGCGCCGAAGCCCGAGCACCTCGTGATTGACGGCGACAAGCTGACCGTGGAGCGCAACCAGCGCAAGTTCACGATGCCGCTGTCGCAGTACCCCGAGCTGGGCGCCTTTATCGAGAGCATCCGCGCGACGCTGGCCGGCAACCGCTACGCGCTCGAGGCGATCTACAAGGTCGCCATCGCGGGCCACGGCGATGACTGGACGCTCACGCTTTCGCCGCTCGACGCACGCATGCAGAAGGTGGTCAGCACCATCACGCTGGAAGGCACGCGCGATGTACTGCGCAGCGTCGCCATCCGCCAGGCCGACGGCGATCATTCGCTGATGCGCCTGCAACGCGTGCCCGGCAACTGAAGACGGCGCGCACATGAAACGCTTGTACGCCCTGCGTCGGCCTGCGGTGCTGGTCTGGTTGACCGGCCTGCTGCTGTGCGCGGTCGTGATCGGGCGTACCAGCTTTACAGCGGACTTGTCGGCGTTTCTGCCGCGATCGCCGAGTGCGGAGCAGCGCGTGCTGGTCGACCAGTTG
>NZ_JAPNUG010000032.1:0-96495 GCF_036631435.1 Ralstonia sp. 1B3
GAAGGGCCGCAGCTAACCGAGACTCAGAAGCTGCCCGTGAACTGATAACGCCCGCCCGGATGCCACATGGTCGCCACCGAGGCGACCTGGCCTTGCGACAACGTTTTTCGCCGCAGCATCAGGCAGGGCTCGCGCACGTCCATGTGCAGCATTTCGGCGATCTCGCGAGTGGGCAGGCGCGCCTCGATGCCGTAATCCACGCCCTGCAACGGGGCGGCACGCATCAGGTAGGCGTTGGGCGTAGTCTGCGTGAAATCCTGCTCCATGTATTCGGGCGCCAACGCCGCGTTGACCCAACGGTCTTCCACCTGGATCGGCAGGTCGTTTTCGAAGTGCACGATCAGTGAATGAAACAGCACGCGGCCGGCGGGCACGCCAAACGAAGCTGCCATCGCTTCGTTGGCGCGGGCGCGTTCCAGCTTGTGCAGTTCGGCGCGGTGCCGATGGCCGCGCGCTGCAATCTCCTCGGCGATATTGCGGATCGCCACCAGCGTCGCCTGGTATTTCTGCTGCGCGACGAACGTTCCCAAGCCTTGCACGCGCGTGAGGATCTGCTCGGCGGTCAACTCACGCAGCGCGCGATTGACCGTCATGCGCGACACGCCAAAGGTCTGCGCGAGCGTCGTCTCCCCGGAATCATTTCCCCTTCCTGCCACTCCCCGCTGCGAATGCGCGTGAGGATGTCTTCCTTGATGCGCTGGAAGGCGGGGGTGCTGGCGGACGGGTCGTGTGACATGGGCGTGGCTTGCAGTGCGGCGGTGGCCGCGGATGTGATGTGCGGATGGCGGTCATCATCAGGGTTTGCTCTTAGCTTGTAAAGTTTTCTTGCCTAAGTTGTATATACAACATAAGATGCGCTCCATGACAAAGGAGTTCGCAGGAGACCTCACATGAACGCCCCGACCCACGCTGCCCACCTGACCGACGATCCGCGCTACGACGCTTCGCGTGAAATCCGCGCCCCGCGCGGCACCGAGCTGCACTGCAAGAGCTGGCTGACCGAAGCGGCTTACCGGATGCTGCAGAACAACCTCGACCCGGATGTGGCCGAGAACCCGAAGCACCTCGTCGTGTATGGCGGCATCGGCCGCGCCGCGCGCGACTGGGCCTGCTTCGACAAGATCCTGGAAACGCTGCACGAGCTGAACGACGACGAATCGCTGCTCGTGCAATCGGGCAAGCCGGTGGGCGTGTTCAAGACCCATCCGGACGCGCCGCGCGTCCTGATCGCCAACTCCAACCTCGTGCCCAAGTGGGCGAACTGGGAACACTTCAACGAGCTGGATCGCAAGGGCCTGTTCATGTACGGCCAGATGACGGCCGGCAGCTGGATCTACATCGGCAGCCAGGGCATCGTGCAAGGCACGTACGAGACGTTTGCCGAAGCCGGCCGCCAACATTACGACGGCAAGCTGGCCGGCAAGTGGATCCTGACCGCCGGCCTGGGCGGCATGGGCGGCGCCCAGCCGCTGGCCGCCACGCTGGCCGGCGCCGTGTCGCTGAACATCGAATGCCAGCAATCGAGCATCGATTTCCGCCTGCGTACGCGCTACCTCGACAAGCAAGCCAAGGACATCGACGACGCATTCAACCTGATTCGCCACCATTGCGAGCGCGGCGAGGCCGTGTCCATCGGTCTGCTCGGCAATGCGGCGGAAATCCTGCCGGAGCTGGTCAAGCGTGCCCGCGCCGGCGGCCTGAAGCCGGATCTGGTGACCGACCAGACCTCGGCGCATGATCTGGTCAACGGCTATCTGCCGATTGGCTGGACGGTCGAGCAATGGCGTGCTGCTCAACGCGACCCGTCGCAGCACGCCCGCCTGACCGACGAGGCCGCCAAGTCCTGCGCCGTGCACGTGCAGGCCATGCTGGATTTCCAGGCCATGGGCATCCCGACCGTCGACTACGGCAACAACATCCGCCAGGTCGCGTTCGATCAGGGCGTGAAGAACGCCTTCGACTTCCCGGGCTTCGTGCCGGCCTACATCCGTCCGCTGTTCTGCGAGGGCAAGGGCCCGTTCCGCTGGGTGGCGCTGTCGGGCGATCCGGAAGACATCTACAAGACCGACGCCAAGATCAAGGAACTCTTCCCGCACAACACGCACGTGCATCGCTGGCTCGACATGGCGCGTGATCGCATCGCCTTCCAGGGCCTGCCCGCGCGCATCTGCTGGCTGGGCCTGGGTGAGCGTCACCTGGCCGGCCTGGCGTTCAACGAGATGGTCAAGAATGGCGAGCTGAAGGCGCCGATCGTGATCGGCCGCGACCACCTCGACACGGGCTCGGTCGCCAGCCCCAACCGCGAAACCGAAGCCATGCGAGACGGCACCGACGCCGTGTCGGACTGGCCGCTGCTCAACGCGCTGCTCAACACGGCCGGGGGTGCCACGTGGGTGTCGCTGCACCATGGCGGCGGTGTCGGCATGGGCTATTCGCAGCACTCGGGCGTGGTGATCGTCGCCGACGGCACCGACGCTGCGGCCAAGCGCCTGGGCCGTGTGCTCGTCAACGACTCGGGCTCGGGCGTCATGCGCCATGCCGATGCCGGGTACGAAACCGCCATCGCCTGCGCCAAGCGCAACGGTTTGAACCTGCCGATGATCGGCTAAGTTAAAGACATCCTCTCGCATTGCTATGAACACCATGACCACGCCCCCATCATCACGTTGCAGCCGGGCGAAATGTCCTTCGCCGACTTGCGCCGCGTCTGGCTCGCCCCGACGCCTGTTGCGCTGTCGGGCGATTGCGCGGCCGCCATCGAAGCGTCTGCGGCCACCGTGCAGGCCATCGTTGCCAAGGCGACCCGGCCTACGGCATCAACACCGGGTTCGGCCTGCTGGCCAAGACGCAGATCCCCACGCACGAGCTGGAGCGCCTGCAACGCAACCTCATCCTCTCGCACGCCGTCGGCACGGGTGAAGACCTGAGCGACAACGTCGCGCGTCTGGTGCTGCTGATGAAGGCCGCCAGCCTGGCGCGCGGCTATTCGGGCGTGCGCCGTGTCGTGATCGACACGCTGCTGGCACTCCTGAACGCCGGCATCGTGCCGTGCATTCCGTCCAAGGGTTCGGTGGGCGCGTCGGGCGATCTGGCGCCGCTGGCGCACATGACGCTGGCCCTGCTGGGCGAGGGCGACGTGCGCGTGAACGGCGTGCGCACGCCGGCGCGTGCCGCATTGGCCGCCGCCGGTATTGAGCCGATCGCGCTGGCCGCCAAGGAAGGCCTGGCGCTCATCAACGGCACGCAGGTGTCGACGGCGCTGGCGCTCAACGGCCTGTTCCTGGCCGAGCGACTGCTGCAAGCCGCTACCGTGTCGGGTGCGTTGTCGGTGGATGCCGCGAAGGGCAGCGATGCGCCGTTCGACCCGCGCGTGCACACCGTGCGCGGACAAGCCGGCCAGATCGCCACCGCCGCCGTGTACCGCAACCTGCTGGCCGGTAGCGCCATCCGCCAGTCGCACCTCGTGGGCGACAAGCGCGTGCAAGACCCGTACAGCCTGCGCTGCCAGCCGCAAGTCATGGGCGCATGTTTCGACCTGATCCGTCAGGCCGGCGCCACGCTGCTCACCGAAGCCAACGCAGTCACCGACAACCCGCTCGTCTACGCCGACGCCGGTGAAGTGATCTCGGGCGGCAACTTCCACGCCGAACCGGTGGCGTTTGCGGCCGACATGCTTGCGCTGGCGATTGCCGAGATCGGTGCGCTGTCGGAGCGCCGCATCGCGCTGCTGATCGACTCCACGCTGTCTGGCCTGCCGCCGTTCCTGGTCGAGCAGCCGGGCCTGAACTCGGGCTTCATGATCGCGCACGTCACGGCCGCGGCGCTGGCCTCGGAAAACAAGACGTTCGCCCACCCAGCCAGCGTCGACAGCCTGCCGACGTCCGCCAACCAGGAAGACCACGTCAGCATGGCGACCTTCGCGGGCCGCCGTTTGCAGGACATGGCAGAGAACACCGCCACCATCGTCGGCATCGAAGCGCTGGCGGCGGCGCAGGGCATCGACTTCCACAAGCCATTGGCGACGTCCGACACGCTGCAGAAGGCACATGGCTGCATCGCGCGCGCGTGGCCTACTACGGTGAAGATCGGCTGTTCGCCCCCGACATCGAAGCCGCCCGCCGCCTCGTGCTCGATGGCGACCTTGGCGATTCGTGCCGCGCGCACGTCGGCGAACTCGCACTCGTCTGACCATGCTCGCCCAAGCCGAACCGAACGTCTGGCAAGGCCGCGTCGATGCGGAAGAAGGCCCGCTGGGCTTGCGTTGGCACCAGACGGTGCGCCGCATCGATGCAGCGACGCCGTTGGCCAACACCGTCGCCCTGGCGGGCTTTGCCTGCGATGCGGGTGTCGCACGCAATCACGGGCGAACCGGTGCACAGGCGGGCCCGGCCGCCATCCGCAAGATGCTCGCGAACTTGCCCGCGCGTGCCGGCCGTGGTCGTCGACGCAGGCGATGTGACTTGCCAGGGCGATGCGCTGGAAGACGCGCAGAGCGAATTGTCGGGTGTGCTCCACGATCTGCTCGACCGCGGCGCATTTCCGATCGCGCTCGGCGGCGGGCATGAGATCGCGTGGGCCTCGTTTGGCGGCTTGGCGCGGCATCTGGCGGCGAAATCCGACCAGCCCCCGCGTATCGGCATTCTCAATCTGGACGCGCATTTCGATTTGCGCGCGGGCGAGCGGGGCAGCTCCGGCACGCCATTCCGCCAGATCGCCGAAGACTGCGCGCGGCGCGGATGGCCGTTCCACTACGCCTGCCTCGGCGTGAGCACTTACGCCAACACCGAGGCGCTGTTCGCGCGTGCGCGCCAGCTCGGCGTGCGCTGGATGCACGACGACGAGATGGACGTCATGCAACTCGCGCACGTGTTGAAGGTGGTGGAGGTGTTCCTGAGCCAGGTCGACCACGTCTATCTGACGATGTGCCTCGACGTGCTACCGGCCGCCGTGGCCCCCGGCGTGAGCGCGCCGTCCGCACGCGGCGTGGGGATGGACGTGATCGAGCCCATCGTGGATCGCGTGGTCAGCTCGGGCAAGCTGCGGCTGGCAGATGTGGCAGAACTGAACCCGTCGCTCGACATTGACAACCGCACGGCACGTGTCGCCGCCCGTCTCGTGGCGCGCGTGGCAGACGGCATTGGCCTGCAGGGAGCTGCGCATGACTGATCCGGCCAACCCGCACTGGGACGCGCTCTGGACCAACGTCCACCTCGCCACGCTCGCCGCCGATGCCGACGGCTACGGTGAGATCCGCGACGGTGCCATCGCCGTCAAGGATGGCCGCATTGCGTGGCTTGGCTATCGCGCCGATCTGCCCGTTAACGCCCACGCCACACGGCAGCACGATGGCGGCGGCGCGTGGCTCACGCCCGGCCTGATCGATTGCCACACACACCTCGTCTACGCCGGCAACCGCAGCAATGAATTCGAAGCGCGCCTGAACGGCGTGCCATACGAAGAGATCGCGCGCGCGGGCGGCGGCATCCTCTCGACCGTTCGCGCCACGCGGGCCGCCAGCGAAGACGCGTTGGCCGACGCCAGCCTGCCGCGCCTGAATGCCCTGCGCGCCGAAGGTGTCACCACCGTCGAGATCAAGTCCGGCTACGGCCTGAACCTGGAAACCGAGCGCCGCATGCTGCGCGTTGCACGGCGCTTCGGCCAGTCATTGCCGGTGCGCGTGCGCACGACGTTCCTCGGCGCGCATGCGGTGCCGCCCGAATTCGCCGGCCGCGCGGATGACTACATCGATCATCTCTGCGCCGATGTGCTGCCCGCGCTCGCTGCGGAGGGCCTGGTCGATGCTGTTGACGCCTTCTGCGAAACCATTGGCTTCACGCCCGCACAGACGGCGCGCATGTTCGACGCGGCGCAGCGCCACGGCTTGCCGGTCAAGCTGCACGCCGAGCAGCTCTCCGATCAGGGCGGCGCGGCGCTGGTGGCTCGCTACGGCGGGCTGTCAGCGGATCACCTCGAATGCCTGACCGAGGCCGGCATCGCAGGCATGGCGCAAGCCGGCACGGTGGCCGTGCTGCTGCCCGGCGCGTTCTACTGCCTGCGCGAAACGCGCCTCCCGCCGATGGCCGCGCTGCGCGCCGCCGGTGTGCCCATGGCCGTGTCGACCGACTGCAACCCTGGTACCTCGCCGTTGTCGTCGCTGCTGCTGGCGATGAACATGGCGTGCACGCTGTTCCGCCTGACGCCGCTGGAAGCGCTGACCGGCGCGACGCGTCATGCTGCCGCAGCGCTGGGCCTGTCTGGCACGTGTGGCGTGCTGGCTCCGGGCTGCGCGGCCGATTTCGCCCTGTGGCGCATCGACCGGCCTGCCGATCTGGCCTACGCGATGGGGCTCAACCCGTGTGTGGGCGTGATCAAGGACGGCACCGTGGTGGCGTAAGGAACACGCGAGGACGCGGCTCGTATAATCGGCCGGTCTATCGCGAACCCGCGCCCATGCCCTTCTTGCCCGAACCCCTGTTCCAGCACGGTCAGCCCGATCGCACGGCGATCCTGCTCGTCAACCTCGGTACGCCTGACGGCACATCGCCGCGCGAGGTCGGCCGCTACCTGCGTCAGTTCCTGTCCGACCCCCGCGTTGTGGAAATTCCGCGCGCGGTGTGGTGGTTCATCCTCAACGGGCTGATCGTGCCGCTGCGTTCGCGCACGTCGGCGCACAAATACGAAAGCATCTGGCTGCGCGAGGCCAACATGACGGGCTCGCCGCTGCTCGTCTACAGCGAGCGCCAGGCGCATGCGCTGCAGCAGTTGCTGAACGCGCAGGGCCACGATGTGGTGGTCGCCTGTGCAATGCGCTATGGCAATCCGTCGATTCCGTCCGTCATGCAGGCGCTGCGCAAACAGGGCGTCGAGCGCATCCTCGTGCTGCCGATGTATCCGCAGTATTCCGGCACCACCACCGCCACGGCCTTCGACGAGGTCTTCCGCGTGCTGGGCGAAATGCGCAATCAGCCGGAGTTGCGGCTGGTCAAGCATTTTCACGATGACCCCGCTTACATCAACGCACTGCACCAGCAGGTGGGGGCGTATTGGGCGCAGCACGGCGCTCCAGATTTTGCGCACGGCGACAAGCTGGTGCTGTCATTCCATGGTGTGCCGCGACGGACGCTGGAATTGGGCGATCCGTATCACTGCGAATGCCTGAAGACCGGCCGCTTGCTGGGCGAAGCGCTCGGCCTGCAGCCGGGTCAGTACCTGGTCACGTTCCAGTCACGCTTTGGCCGCGCCGAATGGTTGCAGCCGTACACCGCGCCCACGCTGGAAGAGCTTGGCCGCGTCGGCACCCATCGCGTCGACGTGTTCTGCCCGGGCTTTCCGGCCGATTGCCTGGAAACGCTGGAAGAGATCGCCATGGAAGGGCAGTCCACTTTCCGTGTCGCCGGCGGCAAGGAATTCCATTACATCCCGTGCCTGAACGACAGCGAGGTGTGGATCGCCGGCATTGCCGACATTGCGCTGGCGCATCTGCAGGGCTGGCCGCTCACGCTCACGCATCCGCATGTGCTGGAGGCGAGCCGCACGCGTGCGCAGAGCAAGGGGGCCGCCGCATGAAAGTGAGCACGGACGCGGCCGATCGCGTGCGCATCGACAAATGGCTGTGGGCGGCGCGCTTCTTCAAGACACGTTCGCAGGCGACGGATGCGGTCGAACGCGGTCGCGTGCAGATCAACGATCAGCCGGTCCGCCCCGCCAAGGATGTCAAAATTGGTGACCGCGTGCGGGTGCACGCGCATGAACAGCAGTGGGAAGTCGAGGTATTGGCGCTGGCGGAAGTGCGCGGCCCGGCTTCGGTCGCGCAAACGCTCTACGCCGAGACGGACACCAGTCGCTTAAAACGCGAAGAGAACGCCGACAAGCGCCGCCTGTATCGGGAACCCGCCACACAAATTGCCGGCCGGCCGACCAAGCGAGACCGGCGACGCATCGACAAACTTGGCGGAGAATGAAGCGCTCCGCGCAAGTGTGTGCTAACTTGATACGCTCATCAGGCCGCGCGGCAACTGCTGCATCTGTGCGGGCTTGATAATGTAGTGCTTGAAGAATGCCTTGCCGCTGCCGTACTCCGTATAACGCGGCGTGACGGCGCCAGACAGGCAGATGAACGTTGTGGCTGCGGTCAGCGTCAACAGCAGGAGCACGGTCAGAACGGGCAATTTGTTGTGCATGGTACGAACCCTCAAAGAAGCTCGCGCCCCCCAGTTTTTTCTTGCATCATAGGTGGCTCATCAGGGCGCCGCAATTGCTGTGCCGTGGCAGTCTGATGAAAGTTGTAACCCCATATTTCGTGATGCACGGCGCACAGTTACCGCGCATCCGGCGCCCTTGAAAAGCGCGCCAATTGCCCCATAACGGGGACAAATCGTTTGTAAAAATCCAGCGGATCGTCTTCGGGTACATCCCGTGCGTCGATGCCCTTTATCCAGCGCTATGAATCACTCTTCGCACACCCCTTCTAACTCGGACATGCCAGCGGACACTCAAGCCACCCAGCCGAACCCATCGGCGACGGGCCAGGCGGCCCACGCCTATTCGAGCCAGGCTCAGCGCGCGAGCGCCGATGCCCAGGCTGTCGCCGGTGACGAAGCCGCCGTGGCGGAGGCCGCGGCCGACGTGGACGTTGCTGAACTGCGCCGTCAGCTCGAGGCCGCTGAAGAAAAGGCTCGTCAGAACTACGAGAACTGGGCGCGCGCCACGGCCGAAGGCGAGAACATTCGCCGCCGTGGCCAGGAGGATGTGGCCAAGGCGCACAAATTCGCCATCGAAGGCTTCGCCGAATATCTGCTGCCCGTGATGGATAGCCTGCAGGCCGCCTTGGCGGACACTTCGGGCGACGCCACCAAGCTGCGCGAGGGCGTTGAACTGACGCTCAAGCAGCTGTACGCCGCGTTCGAAAAGGGCCGTGTGACCGAGTTGAACCCGGTGGGCGAAAAGTTCGATCCGCATCGCCATCAAGCCATCTCGATGGTGCCGGCCGATCAGGAAGCCAATACCGTGGTGGCGGTGCTTCAGCGCGGCTACACGCTGGCCGACCGCGTGCTGCGCCCGGCTCTCGTGACCGTGGCGGCGCCGAAGTAAGCCAACGCCCCGTGATCCAGAACACAGCCACGTCGCATGATGCCCAACGCGCGATTCCGGTCGACAAGACCGCGTTCGCGGCGTTTGGCATGCGCGAGGTAAACACCGCCACCTTCGACGCGGCCATTGCGGCTGCGGGCGATGCGCTCGTGTGCGTGTTCTTCTGGGGCGTCGATTGCTTCAACTGCGAGATGGCCAAGAAGGCCATGCTCGCGCAACCGGGCGCCGTGCGTGAGCTGGGGCTGACGTGGCTGCATGCCGACGTCTATGGGCACCCGGAACTGGGCCAGCGCTTTGGCCTGCACGGTGTTCCGGTATTCATGTTCTTCCATCGTGGCAAGAAGCTCGGCCGAGCGACCGGCTGGCATGGCCACGCGCAATTTGCCGCCGCCGTTGCCAATGCGCGCAACAAGCTGGCCGGCAAGCCGCTCATTTGAGGCAGCGACCGTCATGACGTCGATGCCGATGGCTGCGGCCCTCTTCCTCGTTTCGCCTTCCCGTGCTGTGCGCCCCAAGCGCATGGCGCGCACCTTGCCGCGCGCCGCTCAGGCGATGACCGCGGCCCTTGCCGCCGCCCGGCGGTCGTTCTAGTGCCCCTGCGGCACGTTGCCGCCGGGCTCTCTCTTTCACCAGCAGTTTTAGTTCGTATTACCGCCGGCCGGCCTGTGTGCCTGCCGGTTTCCTTGCCGCTGCTTTGCGTTGGCCTGCGGGGCTATCGGCAGCGGCTTTGCCTCGTGTTGAACACAGACTTGTAGGAGATCGTCATGTCCAAAGCAGCCGCCATCTACCTGACCGAGCTTGACCTCACCCGCCTCGAAAATGCCGCCGCGCGCGCTGGCAGCAACTCGCCGCTGGCCGACCTCGTCGACGACCTGATCGCCCGTGCCAACGTTGTGCCTGGCGACAAGATTCCCGCCGACGTGGTCACCATGAACTCGGTCGTGTGCGTGGTGGATGACACCGGCGCTGAGCAAGAGTGGACGCTCGTCTACCCGGAAGAGGCCAACGTGACGTCGGCCAAGTTGTCGGTGCTCTCGCCGATGGGCGCTGCGCTGTTGGGTGCGCGTGCGGGCAAGTCGGTCAAATACTCGGCGCCAAATGGCGCACAGCGCTCCTTGCGCATCGACCGCGTGGCATTCCAGCCAGAGGCCAGCGGCCAGCACACGCTCTAAGCCGGCTGCGTTCTATCGCGAGAGGCTGTACCCGACACGCACCTGCGAGCCCAGCTTGTGGTTGTAGTCGAGCAGGCTCTCGCCGTAGCCGGTGAAATACTGGATGAACAGATAGCCCGCCGTGCCAGTGAAGATCCGGCTCATCGGATACGTCAATTGCGCGTCGACGCTGCCATAGGCCTTGCGGGTGCCCTTGCGCAGCGTGGCGGCCAATTCCCAGCCGTTGGGCGCGCCGTACGACACGCGGAAATCCCCAAAGCCGCGGTAGTGCGCGATATCGGTGTTGCCCGTGCGCGTGAGGTAGGCGTAGAGCTTCGGTTCGAACTTCCAGTGGTAATCGTTCAGGTCACCAAAGTGGAACGTGGGGCGTACGAAGACGGTGTTGATGGCGCGTGACGCGTTGCCGTCGCGGCCGTTCGATTCGTGCTCGATGCCGCCCGCGAACGACAGCCGTGTGAGCGCGCCGCCATGGATGCCCGTGTCGGGGCGGTAATAGAAGATGCTGGGCCGGTAATTCGTATCGCGGAACGGCGCCGATTCCTTGCCCAGATCCCACAGCGAGAACTGCGTGTAACCGAAATACAGGTTATCGAGCAGCCCTGCCGATGCGGGATTCTCCGGCTGAAAAATCCGGAACTTGAAGCTCAGCTGGAACTTGGCGTTCAGGCCCCCGTGTGCGCCCACGGCGGCGAACATGGGCTCGTGGAACGTCAGGCGCGCGGTGTCTTCTGGCGGACGGGATGCTTCGCCACTGCCCGCCACGGCCACAGGAGTGGGCGGTGCGGCCGTTGCGCTGGCAGGGGGCACTCGGGTTGGTGCCCAGCGCGCCGCCCGGCTGGGTCGCTTCGGCCGCGGCGTTACGGGCCGCGCCGGCGGGAGCGCCATCGGCGGCAATCTGCGGGGCGTCAGGGCCGCGCACGAGCGTCACCAGAACGGGTGCCGCATCCAGATCGGGAACATCGATCCGAACCGTACCGCGCAGCACCTCGGGCAGCGTGCCGGTATAGGCGACGGTGCGGACCTGCCCCGGGCGCAGATGCAGGGTCTCCGCCCCGGCGTTATGTCGATTGAGGATCACTTCCACCGCGCCTTGCAGATCGGCGGTGGCGGTTGCGCGCAGCTTGGCCGGCACGGCATAGCTGCGCTGGGCGGCATCGCCCGAAATGACCAGGGTCAGGGTGAAGGGCTGGTTGGCATCGATGCGGCGGGAGGGCTGGAGCAAGGCAACAGCGGCATCGGCGGAGGGCACGGCGCATGCGGCAAGGAGCGCAGCGCCAAGAATGGATCGAAGCGGATGCAAAGGCATGGGCGCAAAAGCCGGGTTGGCGTCCGGCGAGTGGCAATGCGCGCAAGGGTAACACCCAGACCTTTTGTGCCCGGTTTGCGGTTCCGGGCATTCAAAACGCCCGTTTTGCCGGGGAGCGCACGTTTTCGGGTGCTTTCCCAAGAAAAACCGGCCAAAATGCTCAACTTTTCAAAATTCGGCCTTGAAAAGCCAGACGGCACTCCCACATCCGATCCAAGTTTGTATTCAGTGCAGTCCTGACACCAGATTCGAGGAGCAAGAACATGGGCAAAATCATCGGTATCGACCTCGGTACCACCAATAGCTGCGTGGCCATCATGGAGGGCAACACGCCCAAGGTGATCGAGAACGCCGAAGGCGCACGCACCACCCCGTCGATCATCGCGTACATGGAAGACGGCGAGATCCTGGTCGGTGCCCCGGCCAAGCGCCAGGCGGTGACCAACCCGAAGAACACGCTGTACGCCGTCAAGCGCTTGATCGGCCGCAAGTTTGAAGAGAAGGAAGTCCAGAAGGACATCGGCCTGATGCCGTACACCATCACCAAGGCCGACAATGGCGACGCCTGGGTGGAAGTGCGCGACAAGAAGATGGCGCCGCCGCAGATTTCGGCTGAAGTCCTGCGCAAGATGAAGAAGACTGCCGAGGACTACCTGGGCGAGGAAGTGACCGAAGCCGTGATCACGGTGCCGGCCTACTTCAACGATTCGCAGCGCCAAGCCACCAAGGATGCCGGCCGCATCGCCGGTCTGGACGTCAAGCGCATCATCAACGAGCCGACCGCGGCTGCGCTGGCATTCGGCCTGGACAAGAACGAAAAGGGCGACCGCAAGATCGCCGTGTATGACCTCGGCGGCGGTACGTTCGACATCTCGATCATCGAGATTGCCGACGTGGACGGCGAGAAGCAGTTCGAAGTGCTGTCGACCAACGGCGATACGTTCCTGGGCGGCGAAGACTTCGACCAGCGCATCATCGATTACATCATCGGCGAGTTCAAGAAGGAGCAGGGCGTCGACCTGTCGAAGGACGTGCTCGCGCTGCAACGCCTGAAGGAAGCCGCTGAAAAGGCCAAGATCGAGCTGTCGAGCACCCAGCAGACCGAAATCAACCTGCCGTACATCACGGCTGATGCCTCGGGTCCGAAGCACTTGAACCTGAAGATCACGCGCGCCAAGTTGGAAGCGCTGGTCGAAGACCTGATCGCCCGTACGATCGATCCGTGCCGCACCGCCATCAAGGATGCTGGCGTGAAGGTGTCGGACATCCACGACGTGATCTTGGTCGGCGGCATGACGCGTATGCCGAAGGTGCAGGAAAAGGTGAAGGAGTTTTCGGCAAGGAAGCTCGCAAGGACGTGAACCCGGACGAGGCCGTTGCCGTGGGCGCTGCCATCCAGGGTCAGGTGCTGGGCGGTGACCGTACCGACGTGCTGCTGCTGGACGTGACGCCGCTGTCGCTGGGCATCGAAACGCTGGGTGGCGTGATGACCAAGATGATCGGCAAGAACACGACCATCCCGACCAAGTTCTCGCAGACGTTCTCGACCGCGGACGACAATCAGCCGGCCGTGACGATCAAGGTCTATCAGGGCGAGCGTGAGATGGCCTCCGGCAACAAGCTGCTGGGCGAATTCAACCTGGAAGGCATTCCGCCGGCACCGCGCGGCACGCCGCAGATTGAAGTGTCGTTCGACATCGACGCCAACGGCATCCTGCACGTGGGCGCCAAGGACAAGGCGACCGGCAAGGAAAACAAGATCACGATCAAGGCAAGCTCCGGCCTGTCGGAAGCCGAGATCGAGCGCATGGTGAAGGACGCCGAGGCCAACGCCGAGGAAGACAAGAAGCTGCGCGAACTGGTCGACTCCCGTAACCAGGGTGAAGCGCTGGTGCACTCGACCAAGAAGGCACTGGGCGAGTACGGCGACAAGCTGGAAGCTGGCGAGAAGGACAAGATCGAAGCCGCGATCAAGGAACTTGAAGAGACCCTGAAGGGTGCCGACAAGGCCGCGATCGACGCCAAGACCGAAGCGCTGGCAACCGCCTCGCAGAAGCTGGGCGAGAAGGTGTATGCCGACATGCAGGCCAAGGGCGAGGCAGGCGGCGCTGAACACGCGGCCGGTGCCCAGGCAGGCGCGCAAGCCGGACAAGGCGCACCGCACGACGATAACGTCGTCGACGCCGAGTTCAAGGAAGTGAACGACAAGAAGTAAGCCAACTCGTCCGCCAGGCGGACGTTACGGTACGCCGGGCAGTGATCATCGGGTTGTGCGGGACGCACCTGATGTCACGCTCGGCTTTTTTGCTATTCGACACGCAGTAAAAACAGGCGACGACTGAAGCCACCATGGCAAAACGTGATTACTACGAAGTGCTCGGGGTGGGCAAAAACGCGAGCGACGACGAGATCAAGAAGGCGTATCGCAAGCTCGCGATGAAGTACCACCCGGACCGCAATCCGGACAGCAAGGAAGCGGAAGAGAAATTCAAGGAGGCCAAAGAGGCCTACGAGATGCTCTCCGACGCCGAGAAGAAAGCTGCCTACGACCAGTACGGCCACGCGGGCGTTGACCCGAACATGGCTGGCGGCTTTGGCGCGGGCGGTGCAGGCTTTGGCGGGGGCTTTGCCGAAGCCTTCGGTGACATCTTTGGCGATATCTTTGGCCAAGCCCAGGGTCAGGGCGGGCGCCGCGGTGGCGGCCCGCAGATGTATCGCGGCGCCGACCTGCGCTACAGCATGGAGATCACGCTGGAGCAGGCCGCGCATGGCTACGATACGCAGATCCGCGTGCCGCACTGGGATGAGTGCGACCACTGTCACGGCAAGGGCGCCGAGCCCGGCTCCAGCGTGGAGACGTGCCCGACCTGCCACGGCGCTGGTCAGGTGCGTGTGTCGCAGGGCTTCTTCACGATGCAGCAGACGTGTCCGAAGTGCCACGGCAGCGGCAAGTACATCCCCAAGCCGTGCACCAAGTGCCACGGCCAGGGCAAGCTGAAGAGCCAGAAGACGCTGGAAGTGAAGATTCCGGCCGGCATCGATGAAGGCATGCGCATCCGTTCGTCGGGTAATGGTGAGCCGGGCATCAACGGCGGGCCTCCGGGCGATCTGTATGTGGAAATCCACATCAAGCCGCACCCGGTGTTCGAGCGCGACGGCGACGACCTCCATTGCCAGATGCCGATTTCGTTTGCGACGGCGGCCATCGGCGGCGACATCGAAGTGCCGACCCTGGGCGGCCGCGCGTCGTTCACGGTGCCCGAAGGCACGCAGGCCGGCAAGACGTTCCGCCTGCGTGGCAAGGGCATCAAGGGCGTGCGTTCGGGCTATGCGGGCGATCTCTATGTGCACATCAACATCGAGACGCCGGTCAAGCTGACGGAGCACCAGAAGGAGCTGCTCAAGCAGTTCGACAAGTCCGTGCACGAAGGCGGCTCGCGGCACAGCCCGCAAGAGCAGTCGTGGATGGACAAGGTGAAGAACTTCTTCTCCTCAAACTCTGCAAAGCTACTGCGCGTCCCGATCTTGGCCCTGCGATGCTCGCCGTACCCATGTACGGCTGCGCTTCTCGGACCAACCTCGGGGCGCTCGCTACGCTTTTCAGAGCTTCCGAAAGCGTCAGATTATTGATAACCGAGGACGTCGTCATGCAGTTGCCAGAAGCCGGCGCGCCGTTCGCGCTGCTGGACGATGCCACCTCGGGCGGGGCGCCGTGCTCGCGCTGGTACACCGGTTATGCCGGCGAGTTTTTCCGGCCGGCCGGTATCCTGGATGGGCTGGACGATGACCTCCGCGCCGCCTGGCGCGAGGGTTTGCATGCCCTGATCGTTGCGCCGTATGAGTTTGGCGAGCCGCTGGTCGGTCTGCCGGCTTCCACTGAAATCTCTTCGTCCTTGCCCGGTCACGATGGCCGTTTGCGCGTGCTGCTGTTCCGCACGATGCAGGTGCTGTCGCCGGCGGATGTCGATTCGCTGTTCGAGGCTTGGCCTGAAGCGGCGGGGGCGGCCGGTCTGTTCGACTGTGCTGCCAGCGTTGATCACGCCACCTATACCGACGCCATCGCGCGCATCCACGACTGGATTGCGGCTGGCGACACCTACGAAGTCAACTACACGTACCGCCTGCGCATGACGGCGTTTGGCGCGCCCGCGGCGCTGTATCGGCGCCTGCGCGCGCGCCAGCCAGTGCCGTACGGCGCGTTCATCGGGCTGCCGGAGGGCGGCGCGATTCTGTCGTGCTCGCCGGAGCTGTTCTTCTCGCACCAGGCCGGCCAGCTGGTTGCGCGGCCGATGAAGGGAACCGCGCCCGCATCCGGCGACGTCGAAGTCGACGAAGCCCGCGCCATCGCGCTCGCAGCTGATGAGAAGAACCGCGCCGAGAACCTGATGATCGTCGACCTCTTGCGCAACGATCTGGGCCGTCTCGCACGCGCGGGTTCGGTACGTGTGCCGACGCTGTTCGAGGTGACGCCGTTCGGCAGCGTGCTGCAGATGACGTCGACCGTGGAGGCCGAGATTCCGCCTGCCACCGGCCTTGCCGATTGCCTGCGCGCGCTGTTTCCGTGCGGCTCCATCACGGGCGCGCCCAAGCGGCGGACGATGGAAATCATCAAGGCGCTGGAGCCGGAGCCGCGTGGCCTGTACACCGGCGCGATCGGCTGGATCGACGCGCCTGCCGACGATCGCGCGATGGGCGACGCATGCTTCTCGGTGGCGATCCGCACGTTGGTGCTGAGCGCGCCCGGCACCGATGGCCTGCGCCGCGGTGAACTCGGCATCGGCTCCGGCATCGTGCATGACAGCATCGCCGATGAGGAATACGCGGAGTGCCAACTGAAAGCGCGCTTCGTGACGGCGCTCGACCCGGGGTTGTCGTTGTTCGAGACGATGCGCGCGACGCGCGGCGGGTGCCTTTGCTGGATTGGCATCTGGCGCGGCTGGGGCGTTCAGCGGCTGCGTTTGGTTTCCCGTTTGATCGGACCGCGCTGGCGGACAACGTGGCGCGTGCGTGCGCATCGTTGGATGGCGGGGGCGCTTACCGCATGCGCCTATTGCTTACGTCGGACGGTGTGGCCAACGTATCGGCCGTGCCTCTGTCGCCCCTGCATGCGAGCTGGGATGCGCCGGTCCGCCTGCTCGTCGCACCGCAACCGCGCGAGGCCACGCACAGTCTGCCGGCGCACAAGACCACGTTGCGCGAAGGTTACGACGCTGCGTGGCAGGCAGCGGAGCGCGAAGGTGCATTCGATGCCGTGTTCTTCAACGCGGACGGCACCTTGGCTGAAGGCGGGCGCAGCACGTTGCTGGTCAAGCTCGATGGTGCGTGGTGGACGCCGCCGCTGTCCGCGGGGGTTTTGCCCGGGGTGATGCGCGCCGTGCTGCTGAAAGACGCATCGCCCTGGCTCGGTGGGCCGCTGCAAGAGCGTGTCCTCACGCGCGCCGATGTTGCCCGCGCCGAGGCCATCGCTGTATGCAATGCCCTACGCGGCGTGGTGCCCGCGCATTTCGAGCCGGCCCTGACCGCCGACGTGCTCTAGCTTCCAGCGCGCCACGCCGGGCAGGTTGATGAGCTCGCGGTCGTGGCAGACCATCAACAGTGTGCGGCCCTCCGCTGCCAGCTCGCCGACCAGCGCAATGACTTGCTCGCGTGCGGCGCCATCCAGATTGGACGTCGGTTCGTCGAGCAGCAGCACATCCGTGTGCAGCGCGCGAGCACGCGCCAAGGCGAGGCGTTGCGTCTCGCCGCCGGACAGCCGTTCGGGCGACACATCCACCACGTGCTCCAGACCCGCCCAGCGCAGCGCATCGTCGACACGCGCAGCGAGCTCCGCATGCGGTACGCGGTGTGCTCCCGTGGTCAGGCCATAGGCGAGATTCGCGCGTACCGACGTGCGGAACAGATAGGGATGCTGGTGTACGTAGGTCAGCCGCTTGCGCAGCTCCGCCGGGTAGGGCGACAGCGCCTGCCGCCCCTTGCCCATGTCAACCGTCGCGCCATTGGCGGGTGCAAGCCCGGCCAGCATGCGCAGCAGCGTTGTCTTGCCGACACCGTTTGCGCCCGTGATGACAATCGCATGTCCGGCCGAGAGGGCCAGGCGCGGAATCTCGAACAGAACGCGCGCGCCGTGCTGGCAGCGCAAGCCTTCAAACACCATCGTGGGCTGCGACGACGCGCTCATGCCGGCTCCCTGCGATAGTTGCCAGCCCCTTGCAGCCACGCCAGCACAAGGTTGACGAGCAGTGCCAGCACGATCAGCACGATGCCGAGCGCGATGCCCTGTGCGAACTCGCCCTTGCTGGTTTCCAGCGCAATCGCCGTGGTCATGGTGCGCGTGACGCCTTCGATGTTGCCGCCCACCATCAGCGCCGAGCCCACTTCGGCGATGACGCGTCCGAAGCCGGCGACCACCGCCGCCATCAGACCGAAGCGCAATTCGCGAAACACCGTCAGCAGCAACCGGACGCGTCCGGCGCCCAGCACGCGTGCGGTTTCTGCCAGACGCGGATCCGCGCGCTCAAGTGTGGTCAGCGCAAACGCGACGATCACCGGCAGCCCAAGCACCGCTTGCCCGAGGATCATCCCGCCTTGCGTGAACAGCAGTCCGAAGCCGCCAAGCGGCCCCTGGCGCGACAGCAGCAGATACAGCAGAAGCCCGATCAGCACGGTCGGAAACGACAGCGACGCCTGCGCCAGCACCACCAGCGCACGGCGGCCCATAAAGCGGTGCATGGCGATGAGGTAAGCGATGAGCAGACCGGCAGGTGCCGCCAGCGCTAGCCCCGCGATCGCCACCTTCACCGACACCCAGACGATCCGCCACAACGCCGCATCGCCGCTGGCGAGCAGGGCGAAGGCGTCGACGGTGGCCGACCAGATTTCCATGCGGATGCCGCTCAGGCGAAGGTGTGTTCCGGGCCGGGGAACGTGCCGTCCTTGACGGCGGCCACGTAGGCCGCGACGGCGCCGTCGATGGTGGCTTGCCCGTCCATGAAGTTGCGTACGAACTTGGGCCGGTGGCCGGGGAATACGCCCAGCATGTCGTGCATGACGAGCACCTGGCCCGAGCATTCCAACCCCGCACCGATGCCGATGGTGGGAATGGCCAGCAGACGCGTCACCTCGCCAGCCAGCGCGGCAGGAATCGCTTCCATCACGACGAGCTGCGCGCCCGCATCCTGCACGGCCAGCGCGTCGGCTTTCAGTTGCGCAGCCGCCTCATCGCCGCGGCCCTGCACCTTAAAGCCGCCAAACGCATGCACCGATTGCGGCGTCAGGCCGATGTGCGCACACACCGGAATGCTGCGTTCAACGAGAAACTTGATCGTCGGCGCGAGCCACACGCCGCCTTCGAGCTTGACCATCTGCGCGCCGGCCTGCATCACGCGCACGGCGCTGTGGAATGCCTGTTCGGGCGTGCCATAGGTGCCGAACGGCAGGTCGGATACCAGCAGCGCTTTCTCGATGCCGCGCGATACGCATTCGGTGTGATAGACGATGTGCTCGAGCGTGACCGGCAGCGTGGTCTTCTGGCCCTGCATCACGTTGCCGAGCGAATCGCCGACGAGCAGCACGTCGGTGCCGTTGCGATCCATCAGCGCGGCGAAACTGGAGTCGTAGGCGGTCAGCATGGCGATGCGCTCGCCGGCGGCACGCATGGCCTGCAGCGAAGTCACCGTGACGGCCTTGCGGTTCGATTCCTGGAGATAGCTCATGGACTGAGACTCATTGGGGCATCGCGAGCGCCCACGCAGACCATGCGGTGCGTCGACTGACTAGCGCGTTGCCAGCTTGATGAATTCCTTGGGTCCGCGCATCGCGTCGATGCGGGCGAGCAAGGTGCGGAAATCGTCGTCGTTGCCTGCGGGGTCGAAGGCAGCGGTGTCGACGATCATCGTCGGTGCGGCATCGTAATACAGAAACAGCTCGCCGTATGCGGCGCAGATGCGTTCGAGATACTCCGCATCGATGCCTGTTTCGTAAGGAACGGCGCGACGGGTGATGCGTGGCAGCAGGTCCTCGGCGCGCGCCTGCAGGCAGATGACGAGGTCGATGCGCTGTTGCGGCAGGGCCAGCGCATTGGCCATCGCGTCGTACAACGCGAGTTCATCGGCGGGCAGCGTGAGCTGGGCGAACAGCCGGTCGCGCGGCAGGAAGCTGTCGGCGACGATGCGCTCGCCGGCGAGCGTCGCGTTGTGCCAAGCCTTCAGGCGCTCGGCACGTTGCAGCAGGAAGCGCAGCTGCACCGGCAGCGCATAGCGCGCGGGTTCTTCGTAGAAGCGGGCGATGAAGGCGTTTTCGGCGGGCGTCTCGAATAACGTCGACGCGCGCAGATGATCGGCCAGGCGCTGGGCCAGCGCGGTCTTGCCCACGCCAATGGGCCCCTCGACAACGATACGGCGCAGGTGGTCCAGGGCCATCGGCAGGTGTTTGTGCGTGGTGCGGATGATCAGGCGGCGGGCTGCTTGGCGCGCATGCACTGACACATCGTGGTCTTTTCGATGCGCTGGTCGGCCACGCCGGGTAGCAGTGCAGCCACGGCGCCAATGCCCGGAATCACAAGATCGGGCGCCAGTTCATGCAGGGGCAGCAGGGTAAAGGCGCGCTGGCCCACGCGGGGGTGCGGCACCGTCAGCTCGGGTGAGGTGAGGACGTGGTCCCCGTAGAGCAGCAAGTCAAGATCAAGCGTGCGCGGCGCGTTGTGGAACGGGCGCTCGCGGCCGAACTGGTCTTCGATGTGGTGACAGATGCGGAGCAGCTGGTCGGCGGTGAAATGCGTATCGATGCGCACCACGGCGTTGATGTAGTCGTCGCCGCTGGATTCGATGGGCGCGCTGCGATACAGGCTCGATTTGCCGGTGACGGTGATGCCGACCTGCTGTGCGAGGCAGACCACGGCGTCTTTCACTGCCTGGCGCGCGTCGCCCAGGTTGGCGCCGATGCCGATGTACGCCACTGTCTTCACGTTTCCTCCGAACTTCCCGGATTGACGTCACCGACTGTATCCGATTTTGCCGGACCACGTCGGCGGCGACGGCGCTTGCCCGGGCTGGCCGGGCCGGCATTTGCCGAGGGGCTCGGGGCGTGCTTCGCTTGTGCCATGAGGGCTTCGCGGGCTTCGCCGTCACCGTTCTGGAAGTCGGTCCACCAGTCGGCGAGTTCCTGCGGCAATTCGCCCGAGGCGCAGCGCAGGACCAGGAAGTCATATCCGGCGCGGAAGCGCGGCGATTCCAGCAAGCGATACGGCATGCGGCCCGAGCGCTTCTCAAGCGCGGCTGCATGCTCCAGATTTCCTTCATGTCGGAGGTGAAGCGGCGCTGGATGGCGAGCTGCTCGGTCTGGCGGTCGAGCACTTCGTCCATGGCGGTATGCAGCGCAGGGATCAGCGGCTCGCCGGCGGCGCGGCGTCGGTTCCAGTGCTCGACCACGTGGTGCCACAGCAGCGCGGCAAAGAGGAAGCCTGGCGAGACCGGCTTGCCAGCCTTCACGCGATCATCGGTGTTGTCGAGCGCGAGCTGCACGAAGCGCTGGCCCATCGGCTGCTCCAGCGCGACGTCCAGCAGCGGCAGCAGGCCGCGGTGCAGGCCCGCCTTGCGCAGCTCCTGCAGCGATGCCCAGGCGTGGCCCGACATCAGCAGCTTCAACATCTCGTCGAACAGGCGGGCGGCTGGCACGTTGTGGATCAGCGGGCCCAGCTCGGCGATCGGTGCGCGCGTGTCAGGGTCGATGTCGAAGCCGGTCTTGGCCGCGAAGCGGACCACGCGCAGCATGCGCACCGGGTCTTCGCGGTAGCGGGTATGCGGATCGCCGATCATGCGCAGCGTGCGGGCGCGCATGTCTTCCATGCCGTGATGGTAGTCATGCACGGTTTCGTCGGCGGGGTTGTAGTACATCGCGTTGACGGTGAAGTCGCGGCGGGTGGCGTCTTCGGCCTGGGTGCCCCAGACGTTGTCGCGCAGCACACGGCCGCTGGCGTCGACGGCGTGCGTGTGGTGGTCCAGCTCGGTGCGCTTGACGCGCTTGCCGGCGGGCACCTGCTCGGCGTCCACCGCGTCGACGAGCGCGCGGAAGGTCGAGACTTCGATGATTTCCTGATCGCGTCCGCCGTAGAACGTGACGTGCACGATCTGGAAGCGGCGTCCGATGATGCGCGAGCGGCGGAACAGCGCCTGGACCTGATCGGGCGTCGCGTTGGTCGCCACATCAAAGTCCTTCGGCTTGATGCCGAGCAGCAAGTCGCGCACGGCGCCGCCCACGATGAAGGCGGCATAGCCGGCGTCCTGCAGCGTGGACGTGACCTTGACCGCGTTGCGCGAGAGTAGCTTCGGGTCGATACCGTGCTCGTCCACGCTCCACACGCGCGCCTGGCGCGGCACGCCACCGGCGGACTTGGTGCGCGCCTTGGCGGTTTTGGCCGCCTTGGGCGCGCGGCTCTTCCTGGCGGCGGGCACCCCGGTTCAGCGGGAGCGGTGGGCTCTGCGGAGGTCTTGCCCAGCAGGCGATTGATGAGTTTCTTGATCACGCCGCGCCTGCTTAAAGAGATCCATGATGCGCCAGTTGCGCGCAGCTGCGAGGTTGCGCAGCGTGTCGTCCGGATTGGTGGCGACGGGGTCGGTCACTTCCTCCAGCAGCGGCACGTCGTTGGCCGAATCGCTGTAGAAGGTGCTGCGCTCGAAATCGCTCCAGCCGCGGCCCATGTTGGCCAGCCACTCATGCACGCGGGCGACCTTGCCTTCGCGGAAACTCGGTGTGCCCGCCACGTCGCCGGTGAAGGCGCTGTCCGGGTTGCCGTCGGCGGTGGCGGGTTCGGTGGCGATGAGGTGGTCGATGCCGAACGCTTCGGCAATCGGGCGCGTGACGAAGCTGTTGGTGGCGGTGACCACGCAGCACAGGTCGCCGGCATCCAGGTGCTTGTAGACCAGTGCCTGCGCCTGCGGTGTGATCTTCGGACGGATCACGTCGTGCATGAACTCGGCGTGCCACTGGGCGAGCGTGTCGCGCGGGTGGGCGGCGAGCGGTGCCAGGGCAAAGCGCAGAAAGGCATGGATATCCAGCGTGCCGGCTTTGTAGTCGGCATAGAACTGATCGTTCTTGCGCTGGTATTCGGCTTCATCCACCACGCCGCGGCGGATGAGGAAGCGTCCCCACTCGTGGTCGCTGTCGGTGGGGATGAGGGTGTGATCGAGGTCGAAGAGGGCCAGATTCATGGGGCGCGATTTTACCCGAACGTTACATCAGCGGCCGCGCGAGCCCGGGATTCACTTCATCAGCGCGAGCATGTCGCGCACAAGCGGAAGGGTGACGGCGCGCTTGCGGGCGAGCGAATAGGTGTCGAGGGCGTCCAGCAAAGCCATCAGGCTCGGCATGTCGCGGTAGGAGTGCGTCACAAGCCACTGCGGCACGTCGGCCGAGAGCTGCATGCCGCGTTCGCGGGCGGCTTGGCGCAGCGCTTCCACCTTGTCGGCGTCGGACAGGGGCGCAGCCAGTAGACCAGGCCCCAGCCGAGGCGGGTGCGCAGGTCTTCACGCAGCGGCATCGCCATCGGCGCGGCGGCCCCGGAGATAGCAATGGCGGCATGCGGATGCGCGCGCACTTCATTGACGAGGTTGAACACCGCGATCTGCGCCCATTCGTCCAGGCGCTCGGCATCGTCGATCGTCCAGACCGTGATGGTCGGGTCGAATTCGAAGGCTTCGGGCGGGGCGTCGGGTTCCAGCGTGCGGACTTCGTAGCCGCCGGCTTCGGTCTGGGCGCAAATGGCCTGCAGCAGGTGGCTGCGGCCGCTGCCTTCCTCGCCCCAGAGGTAAACCAGGCGGTCGGTTGCGGTGCCGTCCACCACTTGCGGAATCAGGGCGCGCAGGCGAAGCACCGCCTCTTCGTTGCCGGTGGCGACGAAGTTGTCGAAGGTCGGGGCGGGTGTCGCACCGAGTTCGAGCGGGAGCTGTTCGGGTGTGGCCATGAAACGTGGAGTGGAGTCGCCGTACTTTTCAGTTGCCTTCAGTCGCCTTCAGTGGCTTTCAATCCTGGTAGAGCCGGCTGCCCAGATAAAGCTTCCGGATCTGCCGCAAACCGACCAGCAGCACAGCACTCATCGGTAGGGCGAGGAGGATACCGAAAAAACCGAACAATTGGCCAAAAGCCAGCAAGGCGAGGATGACCGCCAGCGGATGCAGACCGATGCGTTCGCCCACCAGGCGGGGCGTCAGGTAGAAGCTTTCCAGGAACTGGCCGATGCCGTACACCACGGCCACCGCCAGCAGGCCGTAGAGGTTGCCGAACTGCAACAGTGCGGCCAGGATGGCCAGCGTGAGGCCCACGCCAAAGCCGATATACGGGATGAACACGGCCAGCCCCGTAAAAATGCCCACCGGCAGCGCCACGTCAAAGCCGGCCAGTGCCAACCCCGCCGAGTAATACACCGCCAGCACCAGCATCACGATGATCTGCCCGCGCAGGTATTGGGAGAGCAGGCCGTCGGTTTCGGCGGCCAGTTCGCGCGTTTTGGCAGCCAACGGCGTGGGACGGCGGTTTCGATCCGGCGCATGAGCATGTTCCAGTCCATCAGCAGGTAGAACATCACAATGGGCACGAGAAAGAAGATGCCCAGCACCTGGATGGCCGCGGAGCCCGACACACGCAGATAGGTCAACACCCGAGCCACCACGTCGTCCGGGCTGGCGGCGAGCTGTTCCGTGAGCAGGGCGCGCAGGCCCGGAAAATCGAAGCTGACATGCAGACCCAATTCGTCCAGCTTGGGCGACAGAAATGCGTTGAGCTTGGCGAGCATCCCAGGCAATTGATCTCGGATCGCCGGAATCTCCCGCTGCAGCACCGCCAAAATCAGCAGCATCAGCGCCACGCCCACCACCGAGAGCACCAGGATCATCAAAAACACGCCCAGCACGCGCGGTACGCGATGGCGCTGCAGCCATTCCACGCCCGGGTGCAGGATGTACGACAGGATGAACGCGAAGACGAAGGGCGTGAGCGTCGGCGCCAGCGCCTTGAGCAGGGCCAGGAAGACAAGCGCCACGGCGATCCAGGCGAGCGTGCGCTTGGTTTCCTGCGTCAGCACGGGGGCGTTCATGGGGGCGACGGTTCCGATGGCGGGGTGGAGGAGTCGGAAAAGCGGCCATCGTGACGGCCGCATCCGGTAAAATCGCGATTTTACTGGACCGGCGGGTCCGATTTTGTGACTTCCCGCCGCCGTCTCGCTTTCTTTCCAGGTTTTTCAATTCAGACGACTGTATGAGCGCTTCCGAAACCCCATCCGCATCGACCGGCCTGTCTTACCGCGACGCGGGCGTCGACATCGAGGCGGGTGACGCCCTTGTCGACCGCATCAAGCCGTTTGCCAAGCGCACCATGCGCGAAGGCGTGCTGGGCGGCATCGGCGGCTTCGGCGCGCTGTTCGAGCTGTCCAAGAAGTATCAGGAACCGGTGCTGGTGTCGGGCACTGACGGCGTGGGCACCAAGCTGAAGCTGGCGTTTGCGCTGAACCGCCACGACACGGTGGGCCAGGATCTGGTCGCCATGAGCGTGAACGACATCCTCGTGCAGGGCGCCGAGCCGCTGTTCTTCCTGGATTATTTCGCCTGCGGCAAGCTTGACGTCGACACCGCTGCCACGGTGGTCAAGGGCATCGCCCAGGGTTGCGAGCTGGCTGGCTGCGCGCTGATCGGCGGCGAAACCGCTGAAATGCCCAGCATGTACCCGGACGGCGAATACGACCTGGCCGGCTTTGCTGTCGGCGCGGTCGAAAAGCGCAAGATCATCGACGGCACCACCATTGCCGAGGGCGACGTGGTGCTGGGCCTGGCTTCGTCGGGCGCGCATTCGAACGGCTACTCGCTGGTGCGCAAGATCATCGAGGTGTCGCGCCCGGACCTGAATGCCGATTTCCACGGCCAGCGCCTGCAGGACGCCATCATGGCGCCGACGCGCATCTACGTGAAGCCGCTGCTGGCGCTGATGGAGAAACTGACCGTCAAGGGCATGGCGCACATCACCGGCGGCGGTTTGACCGAAAACGTGCCGCGCGTGCTGCAAGACAACTTGACCGCCGTGCTGCACAAGGACGCCTGGACGCTGCCGCCGCTGTTCCAGTGGCTGCAAAAGGCCGGCAACGTGGCCGATGGCGAAATGCACCGCGTCTTCAACTGCGGCATCGGCATGGTGGTGATCGTGTCGGCAGCCGATGCACCGGCCGCCATCGCCCACCTGAAGGACGCAGGCGAGACGGTCTACCAGATCGGCGAAATCCGCGCCCGCCAGGCAGGCGAAGCGCAGACGATCGTGGTCTGACGCGAAGTTCGCCCCCGCAAAAACCGCCGATACGTTCGGCGGTTTTTTGCGCGTTCTGTCTTGCGGGCGCTTATTTGAGCGGGACGTATTCGCCGCTGGCGGGGTCGTCCTTCTGCAGCGCGCCGGTGTTCTTGTCGATGAGCAGCGTGACGACGCGCGGTGCGGTGTTCGGGTCGCCGCCGCAGGCCGGGGTGTGGTTTTCCAGCACTTCAACGCTGTTGTGCGTGTCGTCGGCGCGGTCCACCACGAACGACAGGCATTCCTGCGACAGGGTGGTCAGCTTGTATTTTTCGATGGCGGCGCGGGCCAGATCGACGGCCTTGGCCTGTTCGGCTTCGCTGACGGCGGGCGCGCTGGCGGTCGGCGCATTGGCCGAGTTGGACGCGCCAGGGGCGGAGGCCGCAGGTGCGGAAGCCGTAGCGGGGCGGCAGGTTTGTGCGCGTCGTCGGAGCGGCCGCAGCCCGCCAGCGCGAGAGCGGTGAGCAAGGCAAGCAGCAGGGTTGGGTCATGATGTGCGGAGCGTGTCGGCGATGTTCAGCCCCCGACTTTACCCGGAACTGACCGATCGTTTCCATGCCGCATACGCCTGCGGCATGCACACTGCGCAGGGCCGGTAGCCGGCGGCACGCGCGTCGGCTTCGTTCAGGAAGAACACGCGGTAGCGAACATAACCGCCGCGCGCGATGGCCCGGCGTGCGGCGGCGCAATCGAGGCGGCCATAGATGCGAGCACGCCGATGCCCGCCCAGCGTGCCGGGCACGGCGCTCTCATAAGGCTGGCCGCCCGCGCCGATGAGCGTCCACGTTCTCACGCGGTTTCATGCGGCGGATTGCGACTCGCGCTCCAGCAGCGCCAGCTTGCGCTCCACACCCCAGCGATAACCGGAGGTGTTGCCGTCCCGGCGGATCACCCGATGGCAGGGAATCGCCACTGCGATGTGATTGGCCGCGCAGGCCTGCGCAACGGCGCGGACGGCCTGGGGCGCGCCGATGCGCGCGGCAATCTCGGTGTAGCTGGTGGTGCTGCCGGGCGGCACTTCGCGCAGCGCCTGCCATACGCGCTCCTGGAACGCGGTGCCGCGCACGTCCAGCGGTAGGTCCAGTCCGATGGACGGCGCCTCGACAAAACCCACGACCTTCGCCACCAGATCTTCGAAGCCCGCATCGCCGCCGATGAGTTCGGCCTTCGGGAAGGTGTCCTGCAGATCGCGCGCGAGAGCGTCGGGGTCGTCGCCCATCAGGATCGCGCAGATGCCGCGATCGCTCTGCGCCACCAGGATCGAACCGAGCGAGCATTCGCCCACCGCAAAGCGGATCGTCGTCTGCACGCCGCCGGCGCGGTAGCGGCTGGCCGTCATGCCCAGCACGTTGTCCGACGCCTCGTAGAAGCGGCTGCTGGCGTTGAATCCGGCGTCGTAGATGGCTTCAGTGACGGTGCTGCCGCGTTCCAGTTGCGCGCGCAGCTTGCGGGCGCGATGCGCATCTGCGTAGGCCTTGGGCGTGAGGCCGGTGACGCTTTTGAACAGCCGATGGAAGTGATAGGGGCTCAGGCCGGCGTCCTGCGCAAGCGCTTCAAGCGTGGGCGGTGTGTCGGCTGCCTCGATGCGGCGGCAGGCTTGCGCGACCAGCGCGGCTTGCTGCGCCCGGACGGTGGTCTGATCCGGGCTGGCGCGGCGGCTCGGGCGGTAACCGGCGGCTTCTGCGTCGGCAGGGGTGTCGAAAAACTCGACGTTTTCCGGGCGCGGCAGGCGCGACGGGCTGCTCGGCTGGCAATACACGCCGGTGGTCTTTACCGCATAGACGAATTGCCCGTCGGCAGAGGCATCGCGCGCCAGCACGCGAGCCCAGCGCGGGTCATGTTCAACGGAGGTGGTGTCCGGTACGGTACGGGCGGAGGTTTGCATGGCGTCATCCAGTGGACTGCGATGACTGTACTGTAGGTGCGGCCCCCTGGCGGGACACTCCGGGTCTTGCGGTCAAATTCGAAGCACCGATTGCTTCACTTTCTGCGCGGTGCCTTTTGCTGACCGGCGCGCGCGGCGGCCAAGTTGGCCGCGATTTGCTTGGCGCCGGAAGATTCGGGCGGCAGCAACTGGTAGAGGTGCTCCCACTGGGCGATGGCCTCGGCCACGTCACCACGTTCTACGGCGGCGGAAGCGGCCAGCGCCAGCGCTTTGGGCTCGTCCGGATCGCTCTTCAGTGCGAGGCGTACCTGCTCCATGGGCGCTCCGGCGAGGGCGCCGCCCTGCGCTGTGGCGAGTGCGTCGGCGTAATCGGCGCGCAGGCTCGCGACGTCGGGCGCAAGGGCGACTGCCTTGGCGTAAGCGGCGACGGCATCGGCCGGGCGCTCCATCGTGCTGTAGGACCGGGCGAGCAGGGCCCAGCCGGGCGCGTCGTCAGGCGTGTCGCGCAGGCGTTGCGCGAGGCTGTTGACCATCGATTCGATCTGCGCATCTCCACCGGTGTGGTCGCTGCGCGCGGCGGTCAGCATGTCGCCCGGCATCCACAGCGCGGCGGGCTTGCCCAGGTGCTGATAGAGCAGCACTGCGGACGTGGGCAACGCAGCCAACAGCAGTGCCGCGAGCACGACGGGGCGGCGGTCCGGGCGCGCCGGCGGCGTGGTGGCGCTGTCGGCGGTATCGGCGGTATCGTCCAGCAGCCGTTGGCCCAGCTCCGCGCGTGCATGCGCGTGGCCGGCGGCATCGATAGTGCCGGCGCGCAGATCGGCATCCAGCTCGCGCAGTTGATCGTGGTACCAGCGAACCATCTGGCTGCGCGCCGTGGGGCCTTGGATGCGCGTATCGAACTGATGGGTGCGCGCGCCGCAACAGCGGCGTCAGCAACACTGCCATGGTGACGGCCGTGAGGGCAGCCGCCAGCAGCCAGAACAGGGTCATCACAGTCATGGGCGGGGGTCGTCCGGTGACGACGACGCAAGCAGTGCAGCGAGGCGCGCCTGGGCGTCGGGGTCCATCTCGGCAGGCGCCGGCTTCCGCTGTTTGCGGGACGACACGATGCCGAACACCACCGCCATCAGCAACAGCACCGGGCCGAACCACAGCAGATACGTCAGCGGTTTGACGGGCGGACGGTACAGGACGAAATCGCCATAGCGCTGCACGAGGTACTGCTTCACGTCGGCTTCGGTGGCGCCGGCGCGCAGTTGTTCGCGAATCTGGCGGCGCAGGTCGACGGCGAGGTCGGCGTTGGAGTCGGCGAGGGTCTGGTTCTGGCAGACGAGGCAGCGCAACTGCTCCGACAGCGCATGGACGCGGGTGTCGAGATCGACGTCCGACGCCGTCGCACGGGCGGGCATTTGCAACGTGAACGCCGCGACGCCTGCGAGAACCAGCGCAGCCAGTCGTTTATGCATGACCGCCCTCCTGCTCCAGTTGCTGCAGCAGCGGCACGATCTTGCGTTCCATGGATTCGGCTGTGACGGGGCCGACCTGGCGATAGCGGATCACGCCGGCGCGATCGATCACGAAGGTTTCCGGCACACCGTACACGCCGTAGTCGATGCCGACCTTGCCGTCTGCATCGATGAGCGAGGCGACATACGGATCGCCCATCTGCTTGAGCCACGCGCGGGCGGCGCTGGCGTCGTCCTTGTAGTTCAGGCCGTAGATCGGCACAGGCGATTGTTTGGCGAATGCGTTCAGCACGGCGTGCTCTGCGCGGCATGCGGTGCACCACGACGCCCAGACGTTGAGCATCCACACCTTTCCGCGCAGGTCTTGCGGCGTGACGGTGGTGGCAGTTGAATCCAACGCCGTCAGCCGGAACGCCGGTGCGGGCTTGCCGACCAGCGGTGAGGGCAGCTCACGCGGATCACGCGACAGCCCTGCCGCCAGCGCAATCACCAGAACAAAGAACGCTGCCAGCGGCAGCACGTAACGCAGCTTCACCGGGGCTCCTCTGTTGCCGGCATCGCCAATGGGGACTCGCCAGTGCGGTGTCGGGTGCGGTGCGCGATGCCGTGGAGCGGCGGCGGAGCCGGTAGCGGCGGTCGCACACGGCCAGCAGGCCGCCCAGCACCATCAGCACGCAGCCGCCCCAGATCCAGCTGACGAAGGGCTTGATGTAGACGCGCATGGCCCAGTTGTCCTGTCCGAGTGATTCGCCGAGCGCGACATAGAGGTCGCGCGTGATGCCGCTGTCGATGGCGACCTCGGTCGTGGGGTTGTCTTGGCTGTGATACAGGCGCCGCTCAGGCAGCAGTGTGGCCACGGGTTTGCCGTCGCGGCTGACGTCGACGTGGCCGCGCAAGACGTCGTAATTGGGGCCCTGGGCCGGTACAACGCTGGTGAGGTGGAACGTGTAGCCGCCCACCTCCACCGTGCCGCCTACGCGCACGGGCAACTCGCGTAGCGTCTCTTGGCTGAGCACGAGCGTGACGCCCGCGATGAACACACCGACTCCCGCGTGCGCCACGAGCATGCCGAAGTAGCTCGGCGGCAACTGCCGCAATGTCGTCAGTCGATTGCCGGGCCGCCGGAGCTTTTCGGCCAGACTGGCCAGCGCGCTCGCAAGACACCATGCGGCGAGCGTCAGCCCCAGGCCTGCCAGTGCGGACGTCCGATAAAACACCGCGAGTCCGAGCCCGACCACAACACTCGCCACTGCCGCCCAGCGCAGCCGCACGGCCATCGGCGGCAGCGCACCATGACGCCAGCGCGCCAGCGGCGCCGCGCCCATCAGCAGCACCGCAGGCGACATCAGCGGCACAAAGACCTGCTCGAAATACGCGGGTCCGACCGAGATCTTCCCCAGCCGCAGCACATCGAGCACCAGCGGATACAGCGTGCCGAGCAACACCGTGGCGGCAGCCACAGCCAGCAGCACGTTGTTGGCCAGAAGGAACGATTCACGCGCGAACAGTGAGAACGTGGCGCCTTCCGCCGCGTTGCCGGACAACCGCTTTGCCCGCCACGCAAACAGACCCAAGGCGCCCCCCGTCACGATCCCCAGCAAGGCGAGGATGAAGAGACCGCGTTTCGGGTCGACCGCAAACGCGTGCACCGACGTCAGCACGCCCGAGCGGACGAGGAACGTGCCGAGCAGACTGAGCGAGAACGTGAAGATGGCCAGCAGCGCCGTCCATGCGCGGAACACGCCGCGCTTTTCCGTCACGGCCAACGAGTGGATCAGCGCCGTGCCCGCCAGCCACGGCATGAACGAGGCGTTTTCGACCGGGTCCCAGAACCACCAGCCGCCCCAGCCGAGTTCGTAATACGCCCACGCGCTGCCGAGCATGATGCCGGTCGTCAGGCATGCCCAGGCGGCCGTCGTCCACGGCCGCGACCAGCGCGCCCAGGTGGCATCGAGCCGGCCGGACAGGAGTGCGGCCATGGCAAACGAAAACGCCACCGCAAAGCCCACGTAGCCCATGTAGAGCATGGGGGATGCGACACCATGCCCGGGTCTTGCAACAGCGGATTGAGATCACGCCCTTCCATCGCCGGCGGCAACAGGCGCAGGAACGGGTTGGATGCGAACAGCAGGAACAGCAGCAGCCCCGTGCTGATGGCGCCCATCACGCCCAGCACGCGCGCCACCACGGGCAGCGGCAGCTGTCGGCTGAACAACGACACGGCCAGCGACCACAGCGCCAGCATCGTCGTCCACAGCAACATCGATCCCTCGTGCCCGCCCCACACGGCGGCCACGCGATAGGGCAGCGGCAGCGCGCCGTTCGAGTTGGCAGCGACATAGAGCACGCTGAAGTCGTTGCTGACGAAGGCCCATGTCAGCGCGCCATACGCCAGAAGCACCAATGCGCATTGCAAGCGCGCGGCAGGGCGCGCCACGGCCATCCAGCGCTCGTCGTCGCGCGCGGCGCCCACCAGCGGCAGCACGGATTGCATGGCCGCAGTCAGCAGCGCGAGGATCAGCGCGAAGTGGCCCAGCTCGGCGGTCATCGTGACGCACTCCGGGCGGATTCCTTCGCCATCTGTTCGTTGACCTGCGCGGCGCGTCGTACGGCATCGGCGGCTTCGGGCGGCATGTAGTTCTCGTCGTGCTTGGCGAGCACCTCGCTGGCGACGAAGACGCCGTCCTGGCCGAGACGGCCGCGCGCCACCACGCCCTTGCCCTCGCGGAACAGGTCGGGCAGCAAGCCGCGGTAGACGACTGGCACGCCGCGCGCGGTGTCGGTGACGATAAAGCGGATCGTCATGCCGTCACGTTCGCGCTGGATGGAACCGCGCTCAACGAGCCCGCCCAGACGGAAGACCTGCGCCACGGGCGCTTCCTTGGCGGCGATTTGGCTCGGGCTGAAGAAAAACACCAGATTCGAGCGGAACGCATTCAGCGTAAGTGCGGTGGCTGCACCCGCGCACACCAGTGCGGCGATCAGGATGCCGAGACGGCGTTGTCTGCGTGTCATTGGTCGCCGCCGTCTGGATGGGCGTGACTGGCGCGGTTGGCCGCGCGCAAGCGGCGGGCAAGCAGCAGCATCTCGGCCGCAATGCAGATCGCGGCCACAATAAACGCGCCCGCAATATAGTCGACGTGGTTGACGGAGAACTGGCTCATGCGGGCGTGCTCAAGTTGTGGTCATCGTCGGCGCGTTCGCGCATGATGCAGCGCACGCGAATCAGCGCCACGCAGATGCTGTACATCCAGCACGCGAGCGTCATCAGCAGCATGCCGAGCAGCATCGTCATCGCCATGGACGGTGCCGCCGTCAGGCTGATGGACGCGCCCTGGTGCAGCGTGTTCCACCACTGCACCGAGAAATAGATCACGGGGATGTTGACTACGCCGACCACGGCCAGCACGGCGCAGGCGCGTTCGGCGCGGCGCGGGTCTTCAATGGCGCTTTCCAATGCGATGAAGCCGAGGTACAGAAACAGCAGCAGCAACTCCGACGTCAACCGCGCATCCCATACCCACCATGTGCCCCAAGTGGGCTTGCCCCACAGCGCGCCGGTCCATAGCGCGATGGCGGTGAAGAGCGCACCCGTGGGCGCGAGTGCTGACGCCATCATCGACGAAAGCCGCGTGCGCAGTACCAGCCCCAGCGCGCAATAACCGGCCATCACGAGGTAGATGAACATCGACATCCACGCAGCCGGCACGTGCAGGAAGATGATGCGATAGACCTCGCCTTGCTGCGCATCGGTGGGCGCCACCATGAAGCCGACATAGAGGCCGGCGATGAGGAACAGAAGTGCGGCCACGCCAAACCACGGTGCCAACTTGCGCGCGAGCGGATCAAACCGCACGGGGGACGCATACGCGAGCCAGTTCCAGCGCCGCGACGCAGGCTGGCGCACGGTGATGGGCGTGGTGTGGGTCCGGATCGATTCGTCATCGGGTCATTCCACGGCAATGCGCAGCCCGGCAGCCGTGGCCAGCGGGCAGACAAACAACGACAGCGCCAGGCAAGCGCCCAGCAACGACAGATGCGGCATCACATCGAGCCCCGCATCAGCGGCAGATCCGGCGCCCGCGCCAAACACAAGCACGGGCACACAAAGCGGCAGCACGAGGATGCACAACAGCGCTGCGCCGTTGCGCACGCCCAGTGTGAGCGCTGCACCAACGGCACCGATCAGCGCAATGGCTGGCGTACCGATCAGCAGCGTGACGGTCAGCAGTAGCGTTGCATGCAGCGGCAGGCTGTACTGCTGGGCCAGGATGGGCGTCAGCAGCAGCAATGGCAAGCCGCTGGCGAGCCGGTGTGCGGCAATCTTCGTCAGCACGATCAGCGCAAGCGGGTGCGGCGACAACAGCAGTTGATCCAGGCTGCCATCGGCGCGTTCCTGCGCAAACAACCGAGAGAGCGAGAGCATCGACGCCAGCAGCGCCGCGACCCACAGGATGCCCGGCGCGAGCATGCGCAACTGCTGCGGGTCGGGGCCGATGGCCAGCGGGAACAGGCTCGCCGCAATGACGTAGAACACCACGCCGCCGACAAGGTTGCCGCGCCGCCGCCATGAGAGCGCAAGGTCGTGTCGCAGGATGGCCATCAGCATCGGCTTCATGCGGTGCCTCCCAGCCTGAGCACGCGATTCGCCCCTTGCGGGCGCGACAGCAGGTGGTGCGTGGCCATGATCGCCATGCCGCCTGCACGCAAGTGCGCATCGAGCTGTGCGGTGAAGAGGCCGACTGCATGATCGTCGAGCGAGGCGATCGGTTCATCGAGCAGCCACAGTTCGCGCCGGGCGAGCAGCAAGCGCGCCAGTGCCACGCGCCGACGCTGTCCCTGCGAGAGCTTGCGCACCGGCGCGGCGGCAAGCTCGCCGAGTTCGAGCGCTTCCAGTGCGCGCCCGATGCCAAACGGCTCAGATGCCGGGCCGCGCAATCCGGCCAATTGCATGGCCAGCCGCAGGCTCGGTCACCGTGAGATCAGGGTCGATGCCGTTGGTGTGCCCAACGTAGCAAAGCGCATTGAGGAAAGCAGGGTCGTTGCTGCGCACGGGCACGCCCTGCCATGTCAGCGTGCCGCTTGCCGGTGCCAGCAGGCCGCAGAGCACACGCAGCAGCGTGGTCTTCCCGCTGCCGTTCGCTCCGGTGATCTGCACCAGCTCGCCTGCCGACACCGAGAGCTCCAGCTCGCGGAAGATTCGTCGGCCTGCGCGCGAAAACGTCAATTGGCTGGCAACAAGCACGTCAGGTGTCGGAGTCGAATGGGGGCTGGCACATGTTGCACGATCGCGTGCGTCACTCGGTTTTCATCTTCGACATGTCAGGCAGATGGTGCGCAATGCCCTTGTGGCAGTCGATGCAGGTCTTCTCCTTGCTGCCCAGGTACTGGGAGTGCATGGCAGACGCGCGCGGGCTTTGCCGTGTGAAATCCATCGAATCGTAGTTGTGGCAGTTGCGGCATTCCAATGAATCGTTGGCCTTGAGGCGATCCCATTCGTGCTGGGCCAGTTCGAGCCGGTGGGCTTCGAATTTCTCGCGCGTATCGATGGTGCCGAATATCTTGCCCCACACTTCCTTGGAGGCCTGCATCTTCCGTGCAATCTTGTTCGTCCAGGCGTGCGGAACGTGGCAGTTCGAGCAGATGGCGCGTACACCGCTGCGGTTGGTGTAATGGATGGTGCTCTGCAGCTCCTGGTACACGTTGTCGTGCATTTCGTGGCAGCCCGTGCAGAACGCTTCGGTGTTCGTCACCTCCATCGCGGTGTTGAACGCGCCCCAGAACACCACGCCGGCAACAAAGCCACCCAATGTCAGAAAGCCCAGGCTGAAATACGCACTGGGCCGGTTGATGGTGCGCCAGTAGCGCTTGATCAGGTCGAACATGGCTGCACCGCCTCAGTTCTTGCCAACGCTCTTGCCGTCAGGCTTGCGTTTGAGCAGTTCATCGACATCGACAAACGTATTGGTGATAAGCGGCTTGGCGTCGGCCTGCGGCACGTGGCATTGCGTGCAGAAGAAGCGGCGCGGCGAAACGTCGGCCAGTTGATGGCCGTCGCGGTCAACGTAGTGCGTGGGGCTGATCGGAATCGCCCGCATCTCTTCGGCCTTCGTACGCGCATGGCAGGACAGGCAACCGTTGTTGTCCTTGGTGATCTGATACATGTAGGTGCCGTCGATCTTGTGCGGAATCGTCGGCGGCTGCCCGGTGTAGTTGCGCTCGCGGCGCACGTCCTTGTTCTCGGTCGGATACAGGATGGGCGGTGTCGATTCGGCCGCGATCGGCGTGGCGCCGCGCATGGCGTCGACAACGCCTTGGGCCTGCGCGGGCAAGTTGGCAAGGGTCGCCAGCAGCAGCGCACAGAGTGCGGCTGGCAGTCCCAGGAGTCGGCTGAGCTTCATGACGTTTTCCGGTTGCGCGTGTGTCGTCTGCCTGGGCTCGTCAGACCTTCACGATCTTGACGGCGCATTTCTTGAAATCCGTCTGCAGCGAGATCGGGCAGGTTGCATCCAGGGTGACCTTGTTGATGAGCTGGCTTGCATCGAACCAGGGCACGAACACCAGGCCCTTCGGCGGCTGGTTGCGGCCGCGCGTTTCAATGCGGGTGCGCATCTTGCCGCGCCGCGAGATCACCTCGACCTCGACGCCACGCCGCAGCCCCAACGCCTTCGCGTCTTCGGGGTGCATGAAGCAGACCGCATTCGGGAATGCGCGATACAGCTCGGGCACCCGCCGCGTCATCGAGCCCGAGTGCCAGTGTTCCAGCACGCGGCCGGTCGACAGCCAGAACGGGTATTCCTTGTCCGGCACTTCCGGCGGCGCCTCATAGGGCAGGGCGAAGATCACCGCCTTGCCGTCCGGGTTGCCATAGAACTGGTAGCCGGTGCCGGCCTTGACGTACGGATCGCTGCCTTCCTTGTAGCGCCAGCGTGTTTCCTTGCCGTTGACCACCGGCCAGCGCAATCCGCGCGCATTGTGATAGTCGTCGAACGGCGCCAGGTCGTGGCCGTGGCCGCGCCCGAAGCTTGCATATTCCTCGAACAAGCCCTTCTGCAGGTAGAAGCCGAACGCCTTGGCTTCTGCATTGTTGTATTCCGGGTCGACGTCCTTGAGCGGGAACTTGTCGACGTTGCCGTTGCGGTAGAGCACGTCGTAGAGCGTCTTGCCGCGCAGCTCCGGCTTCTTGGCGATGAGGTCTTCCGGCCAGACTTCTTCCACCTTGAAACGCTTGGAGAATTCCACCAGTTGCCACAGGTCGGAACGTGCCTCGCCGGGCGCATCAACGAGTTGATGCCAGAACTGCGTGCGGCGCTCGGCGTTGCCGTAGGCGCCTTCCTTCTCGACCCACATGGCGCTCGGGAGGATCAGGTCGGCGGCCAGTGCGGTGACGGTCGGATACACGTCCGAGACAACGATGAAGTTCGCCGGATTGCGGTAGCCCGGGTAGCCTTCCTCGTTGATGTTGGCGCCGGCCTGGATGTTGTTGTTGACCTGCACCCAGTACGCATTGAGCTTGCCGTCTTTCAGCATGCGGTTCTGCAGCACGGCGTGATAGCCCGGCTTTTCCGGGATCGTGCCGGCGGGCAGTTTCCAGATGTGCTCGGCTTCCTCGCGGTGCTTCGGGTTCGTCACCACCATGTCGGCCGGCAAGCGGTGCGAGAACGTGCCGACTTCGCGTGCGGTCCCGCAGGCCGAGGGCTGGCCCGTCAGCGAGAAGGGGCTGTTGCCCGGCGTGGCGATCTTCCCCGTCAGCAGGTGCAGGTTGTAGATCATGTTGTTCGCCCAGGTGCCACGCGTGTGCTGGTTGAAACCCATGGTCCAGAACGAGACGACCTTGATCTTCGGATCGGCGTACAGCTCGGCAAGCTTCTGGAGCTGCTGCTTGAACTCCTTCTCCTTGCTCTTGTCCGGGTTCGCCAGCTTGGTGGTGTAGTCCAGATCGTACGTCGAGACGAACTTTGCGAACTCGTCGAACGAGATCGGTTTGGAATCGCCCACCTTGTCGGCATTCTTTGCGGCCTTCTGCACGGGGTTGTCCGGCCGCAGGCCGTAGCCGATGTCGGTCACGCCCTGCTTGAAGACGGTGTGCTTGTTGACGAAGTCCGTGTTGACCTTCTTGTTGATGATGATGTAGTTCGCGATGTAGTTCAGCATCGCGAGGTCGGCCTGCGGCGTGAAGACGATCGGAATGTCGGCCAGATCGAACGAGCGGTGCGTGAACGTCGACAGCACCGCGACCTTCGTCTTCGGCGCAGACAGGCGCCGATCCGTCACGCGCGACCACAGGATCGGATGCATCTCCGCCATGTTCGAGCCCCACAGCACGAACGCGTCGGCGACTTCGAAGTCGTCATAGCAGCCCATCGGCTCGTCCATGCCAAACGTGCGCATGAAGCCGGCCACGGCGGAGGCCATGCAGTGGCGCGCGTTGGGGTCGAGGTTGTTCGAGCGAAAGCCCGCCTTCATCAGCTTGACGGCGGCGTAGCCTTCAAAAACGGTCCATTGGCCGGAGCCGAACATGCCGACAGCGGTCGGGCCCTTTTCCTTGATGACGCGTTTGAACTGCACCGCCATCTCGTCGAACGCACGGTCCCAGCTCACCGGCGTGAACTCGCCGTTCTTGTCGTACTTGCCGTTCTTCATGCGCAGCAGCGGCTGGGTCAGCCGGTCCTTGCCGTACATGATCTTCGACAGGAAATAGCCCTTGACGCAGTTCAGGCCCCGGTTGACCTCGGCCTTCGGGTCGCCCTGCGTGGCCACCACACGGTTGTCCTTGACGGCCACTTCAACGCCGCAGCCGGTGCCGCAGAATCGGCAAGGCGCCTTGGACCACTTGAGCTGCGTCAGCTCTTTGTCGGTGACGAGGTTTGCGGCGCCGACAGGAAGCGTGACGCCCGCTACCGAAGCGGTGGCGGCGGCAGCGGTCTGCTTAATGAACGCGCGGCGAGAGACTTTCATCGTCCATTTCCTCATTCATGGCGTCTGCCATTTCGTTGTGCTGATAGATCAGCGCGGTGTTCAGCACACCGTCGATCTGCTGAATGAACGCCAAGTGGGCTGCAATGGCGCGCGAGCTGGGCGCCTCGAGCGTGACCACGAGCTTGCCGTTGTCGCTGGCCGCATGGATTTCGCTGCCGGCGATGGCTTCGATGGATTGGCTTACCGATGCAAGCTGGGTTGGCCGCGTCTGGACCAGAACCCCGGCGATATGCCACTCGTCATCTTCGAGCGGCGCCGGCCGAATGGGGATGTCTATTTTTCTTGTGTGTCGCATGACGCTGTTGTGGCGATCAACGCCTTTTCTAATCAGTGCTGCGCGAACATATGACCGACTCGCCCTCGGACCCCCCGGGGCGTTAAATCAATGCGTTGGCGGACCGCTCAGTAATTGCGTTGCCCAGACGATAAAGCCGTATCCGGACACGATAAGTACGGAAAGAACCGGCACCATCACCGCTGTCAGAAACAGGAAGCTCCGCAGTTCTTCGGATTTACGTTGCGCGTCGACGTTTTGGGGCTGTTCCACGATGACTCGACCAATGAGGGCGGCGCAATGGCGCGCGAACATTTTCCAGTAAAGCGAACGTCGCACGGGAATTCAAGGTTTTCGCATGATCCCGGCGTGCCCGCTATCGCGCAACCGATATGTCGGTGGGGCGTGATCTAGCGCAAGATTTGCCCGATTCACGCGCGTGAAACATTGACGGGCACGCGCCATAAATACCAGGCCGCGACGGTCCGATATGGGCTCCATGCAACGCCGAGTTTTTCCATCTGCTTGCGCGTGGGCGTGCTGTCGAGCCGCTTCAGGCGGCGGTAGCCATCACGCACGCCGAAGTCATCTGCGGGCAGGATGTCGGAGCGCTCCAGCGTGTAGATCAGCAGCATTTCGACCGTCCACCGGCCGACTCCGCGCAATGTCACCAGACGTTCGATGAGCGTTTCGTCCGGCATGGCGCGCGCCTGTTCACGCGTCGGGACGACGCCGTCGAGCGCGGCTTGTGCGATGCCGCGAATGGTCGCCAGTTTGGTCGCCGAGAAGCCGCAGGCGCGCAGCGCCGCCTCGTCGGTGGCCAGCACTTGCTGCGGTGCAGGAAAAGCCGCTGCCGGATACAGCGCGAGGAAACGTCCCAGGATGGCGTCGCCGGCCTTGGCGTGCAACTGCTGATAGGCGATCGCGCGGATCAGCGCTTCATAAGGTTCGCGCGCAGGCTTGGCGGCGTGGCGGCACGGTCCGATCGCTGCGATATGGCGGGCCCAGTCTTCGTCCAGCGTGGCAAGGAAGGCTTCGGCTTGTCGGTAGGCCGTATCGGACAGGTCTGCGGCGATGGTCATGCGGTAATTTGCCGGTCAGCCGGCCTTGCGGAACGTGAGGTTGATGCGCTGGCTACCAAGCAGCGCATGCGGGTGGTCTTTGAGCGGCGCAACGCCGTGATAGCGCAGGCGATCCGGCCCGCCCCAGACGACGACATCGCCGTGAAAAAGGGGGATGCGCTGCGTCTTGTCGGCGCGGCGATGTCCGCCAAACAGAAAGACGGCCGGCATGCCGAGCGACACGGAGACGATCGGCGCGCCGTAATCCTGCTCGTCCTTGTCCTGATGCAGCGACAGGCGTGCGCCGGGCACATAGCGGTTGATGAGGCAGGCGTCGGGCGTGAAGCCCGGGAAGCCGGCCGCTGCGGCGGCGTTGCGCGCAAGGCGCAGGAACACGTCGGGCAGCGGTGGCCACGCGGCTCCCGTGAGCGGGTCGTGCGTGGCGTAGCGGTAGCCGCGGCGGTCTGAAGTCCAGCCCAGCGTGCCGCTGTTGGTGAGCGCGACCGACATCTCAAAACCGCCCGGTGTGACCATGTGGCGAAACGCTGCCTGCTGCGCGATGGCGTCGACCGCTGCGAGCAGGGCCGGTGCATCCGCCAGCGCAAAACCACGCAGTACGAACGCCGCCTCGCCGAGCGCAATGCGGGCGTCATCGGCGGGTGCGCGATCGGCAAACAGATCGCCGGTGGTCATGGTGTGGTCGCTACAGCGCGTCGTGGAAGATGATGCCAACAGTATGCCGCTGGCCGGAGCGCAGGCGGCTCACGCCGTGGCGCATGTTTACGCGGTACGTGCCGCGCGTGCCTTGCACGGGGCGATGGTGTACTGCAAAGACCACCGCATCGCCTTTGCGCAATGGCACCACCTCGGGCCGCGACTGCATCCGCGGGCGCTGCTCCGTCATGACGAACTCGCCGCCGCTGAAATCGACGCCCGGTTCCGACAACAGGATGGCGACCTGCAGCGGGAAGACGTGTTCACCGTAGAGGTCCTGATGCAGGCAGTTGTAGTCGCCAGGGCCGTATCGCAGGATCAGCGGCGTCGGACGCAGCTGGCCGGCTTCGTGGCAGCGGCGTAGAAAATCGGCGTGTTTAGCTGGATAGCGCGCGTCGATATCCATGGCTTGGTTCCAGCGGTTGGCGATGGTCGCCAGCGGCGGGTAGAGCGAGGAGCGCAACTGTGCGATGAGGTCCGGCAGCGGATACGCGAAATACTGGTATTCGCCGCGCCCGAAGCCATGACGCTCCATCACCACGCGTGAGCGGTATAGGCGGTCCTGCGGGTACAGCGCGGTCAGGGCGTCACAGGCATCGTTGTCCAGCAGGCTCGGCAATACGGCGCTGCCGGCATCGTTGAGCGCGTCTTCAACGGCGAGCCAGTCGATGCCTTCTAGATCGGGACGGTGCCCCGCGCTGATATGTGCGCCGGCCGTGGAAGGCGGCATATGCGCTCCTTTCGGAGATTCGATATGCCAAGCCTACGCTCGCTGGAGTGCGCGCGGCACTCCGGAGCTTGCGGTCAAATTCAGGCGGCTGCGGCCAGGCTGGCGGGCATGGTGGTGGCGGCCAGCTTGGTCAACGCATCGCCGGTGGCGCGGCAGATGCGCCACTCGGGCAGCACATCGGCGCCCATGGCTTCGTAGAAGGCGATGGACGGCGCATTCCAGTCCAGCACGCTCCATTCGAAGCGGCCGCAGTCTCGCTCCCGCGCCAGGCGCGCCAGGTGGATCAGGAGTGCCTTGCCGATGCCCAGGCCGCGGTATTCGGGTTCCACGAACAGGTCTTCCAGATACAGGCCCGGCTTGCACAGGAAGGTCGAGAAGTTGTGGAAGAACAGCGCAAAGCCCACGGCCCGGCCGTCGACTTCCGCCAGCACCGCTTCGCAATACGGGCGTGGCCCGAACAGCATCGTCGCCAGCGCTTCAGGCGTGGTCTGCACCAGGTGCGTGAGCTTTTCGTACTCGGCCAGCGCAGAGATCAGGCGAACGAGCGAGGCGCAGTCGTCCGGCGTGGCAGGGCGCAGCGTGAAGCTGCTCGCTGTGGTGGCGGTCATTGTCATCGTGGTTCCAGTGAGGTTTGGACCAGGCGCGCAACCTGGTCGACGTAATCGGGCGCGAGGCAGTCGACCACGTGCCGCTCCGGCGTGCTGCGCAGCCACGTGATCTGGCGCTTGCAGAGCTGGCGCGTGGCGGCGATGCCTTGTTCGCGCAGAGCCGCCATGTCGATTTCGCCGTCCAGATAAGCCCACGCCTGGCGATAACCGACGCAGCGGATGGACGGCAGCGTGGGCGAAAGATCGCCGCGGCGGCGCAAGGCCTCCACCTCGTCGAGCAGGCCGCCGGCGAGCATCGCGTCAAAGCGCTGTGCGATGCGCGCATGCAGCACGAGGCGGTCGGACGGTTCCAGCGCAATCGTCGATACGGCGCAGCCGCATCGTGTTGCTGGAATGCATTTGCGCCGACCTCGCGTGCGAGCAGGGCAGACATCGGCTGGCCTGTCAGCCGATACAGCTCCAACGCGCGCTGGATGCGCTGCGCGTCGGTTGCGTGCAGTCGCGCGGCCGTCACCGGATCGACCTGCGCCAGTTTGGCGTGCAACGCCGGCCAGCCATCGCGGGCGGCTTCGGCATCGATCTCCGCGCGGATGGCGGGATCGGCGCCGGGCAAATCGGAGAGCCCTTGCGTGAGCGCCTTGTAATACAGCATCGTGCCGCCGACGATCAGCGGTAGCCGGCCGCGCGCGCGGATGGCATCGATCAGCGCATTCGCATCGTTGGCAAACTGCGCGGCGGAATACGCATCGAGCGGATCGATGATGTCGATCAGGTGATGCGGCGCGATGGCTTGTTCTTCGGCGCTGGGCTTGGCGGTGCCGATGTCCATGCCGCGATACACCAGCGCGGAATCCATGCTGATGATCTCGACCGGCCAGCGCTCGGCCAGCTTCAATGCCGCGGCGGTCTTGCCAGACGCGGTCGGGCCCAGCAGGCAAATCGCGCGCGGGGCGCTTGCAGCGGACGCAGTCATCGGAACTTACTGGCCACGCAGGAAGAGGCGATCCAGGTCAGCCACGGTGAGCTGGATCCACGTCGGGCGACCGTGGTTGCATTGGTCGGCGCGTTCGGTGGCTTCCATCTGGCGCAGCAGCGCGTTCATCTCATCGAGATTCAACCTGCGGTTGGCACGCACGGCGGAGTGGCACGCCAGCGTGGCCAGCAGTTCGTTCTGACGTTCGGCCAGCACGCGCGAGCCACCGTAGGCCTGCAGATCGCGGAGCACGTCGCGGGCCAACGCCTGCGCATCGGCCTTCTGCAGCAGCGTGGGCACCGATCGCACGGCCAGCGTGGTCGGCGACACGGCGGAGATGTCGAAGCCGAGGAGCGTGAGCGTGTCGCGGAACTCCTCTGCGGTGCCGATCTCTACCGGGCTCGCGGCAAACGTCACCGGAATCAGCAGCGGCTGCACTTCCACGCGCCTGGCTTCCAGCGCGGTCTTGAGCTGTTCGTAGAGGATGCGTTCGTGTGCGGCATGCATGTCGACGAGCACCATGCCGCGCGTGTTCTGCGCCAGCACGTAGATGCCGTGCAACTGAGCGACGGCAAAGCCGAGCGGGTGCGCATCGTCGCCATCGTCATCGGCGTGCTGCACAGCGGCCGGCTCCGCAACGGCGACAGGCGCTTGCGCAGTTGCGGTACCGCCGTCGAACAACGTCGCGGCGCTCGCCACATCGGTCATCCAGGCCGGGCGGCTCGACGGCATGGGCGCGCTATCGCCGCGCATCATCGACAGGTATTCCGCACGCGGCTGCGCAATGCCGAGCGACGTCTGCCGCGCGGCCATCTGGTTGATCCAGCGCGTGGTGTTGTCGGCGGGCGAGGGCGCCGTCGTGACGCCCGCAACCTCCGGCGCATCGGCGATGTCGGTGCGCAGGCTGTCGCCCTGTTCGCCGGCGTGGCGGGACAGGGCGCGTTGCACCGCGTGATAGACGAACTGGTGCACCGCGCGGCTGTCGCGGAAGCGCACCTCGATCTTGGACGGATGCACGTTGACGTCCACCGCTTCGGGCGGCAACTCGAGGCACAGCACGTAGGCGGGGAAGCGGTCGCCGTGCAGCACATCTTCATAGGCGCTGCGCACGGCGTGCGTGAGCAGGCGATCGCGCACGAAGCGGCCGTTGACGTAGAAGAACTGATGATCGGCCCGGCCGCGCGACGCGGTCGGCAGGCCGGCAAAGCCGAACAGGCGCAGCTCGCCGGCGGATTCTTCGAACGGCAGGCGCGCGCGGGCGAATTCGGTGCCGAGCACAGCCGCCGATCGGGAATCCGCCTGCGTGGCGTTCCAATGTTCCAGCGGCTTGCCGTTGTGATGCACGGAGATGGCCACGTCGGGCCGCGCCAGCGCGGTGCGGCGGATCACCTCCATGCAGTGGCCCAGCTCGGTCTGCTCGGTCTTCAGGAATTTGCGGCGCGCCGGCGTGTTGAAGTACAGATGCTGGACATCGACCGTGGTGCCGACGCCGCCCGAGGCGGGCTGCGCTCGCCCCGTTTGCGCAATGATCTGCGTGGCGTGGGCATCGTTGGCCGTGCGCGACGTGAGCGTCAATTCGGCCACCGAGGCAATCGAGGCCAGCGCCTCGCCCCGGAAGCCGAGCGTCGCCACCGATTCCAGCTCTTCCAGCGAGCCGATCTTGCTCGTCGCATGCCGCATCAGCGCGACGGGCAGTTCGTCGGCCGGAATGCCGCCGCCGTTGTCGGTAATGGCAATGCGCCGCACGCCGCCTTCCTCCAGCTTGATCTGCAGCTGCGTGGCGCCGGCATCCAGCGCGTTTTCCAGCAGCTCCTTGACCACGGACGCAGGCCGTTCGACCACCTCGCCGGCCGCGATCTGGCTGATCAGCTGGTCGGGAAGGGGGCGGATGGGGCGGCGGGAAGTCGAGGCGGAAGTCATCGCGGCATTATAAATGTCACGCCCTGTGCGGCGCACTGCAGCAAGCCCCGCCAAGGGCAAGGGGAAATCTAAGTCACATCCGGTATCATTTCCCGCTCGTTCAGGGGGAAGGTTTGGATATCGTGATGCAATTGGTCGACATCGTGTTGCATGTCGACAAGTCGTTGGGCTTGCTGATTCAGCAATACGGCGCGTGGGTCTACGTGCTGCTGTTCGCCATCGTGTTTGCCGAAACCGGCCTCGTGGTGCTGCCTTTTCTGCCGGGCGACACGCTGCTGTTCATTGCTGGCGCCATGTGTGCCACGGGCCAGATGGACGCCTGGCTGCTCATCGTGCTGCTGGTGATTGCTGCGACGACGGGCAACACCGTCAACTATTTCGTCGGCTCCTGGATCGGTCCCAAGGTATTCGACGGTCACATCCGCTTCCTCGATCACGAAGCGCTGATGAAGACCCACGGCTTCTATGAGCGCCACGGCGGCAAGACGCTGGTGATGGCGCGCTTCATCCCGGTGGTGCGCACGTTCGCGCCGTTTGTCGCGGGCGTGTCGAAGATGACGTTCGCGAAGTTCCAGCTCTTCAACATGATCGGCGCCGTGCTGTGGGTCGCGATCCTGGTGCTGTCGGGCGAGGCCTTCGGTAATGTGCCCGTGATTCGTGATCACCTGAACACGATCGTGCTGATCGGCCTGGGCGCGGCGATCGTGCCGCTGGCGCTGGGCGGGCTGTGGAAGCTGCTCAAGCGCCGTCGCGGCGTGGCGCCGAAGTAGGCGTCAATTCAAGTGCTTGCTCATGGCGCGCAGCGTCGGCATGCGCTCCTTGAGCTTGGCCGTGTCGGCTGCGTCCGGCCGGGCATCGACGTACGCTTCCAGGTCTTCCAGCGCGGGCCGGAAGCACTCCAGGTTGGCGTAGGCCAACCCCCGGTCGCGCACTTCCTCGATTGAATCGGGCAGCAAAATCACCAGCCGCTGCTGCACCGCCAGCAGGCGCTGCCAGCGCGATTCCTGCAGGTAGATCGCTTTCAGATTGCGCAGCATGCGCGCGATGATCTCGCGGTGCGTGGCCACTTGCAGGAACACCCCGAGCGGCACCGTGTTCGGATCTTCGATGCCTTCCTTTTCCAGGTACGGGTCGAGCATGTCCTGCAACTCTTCCTTCGATAGCGTCTGCCCCGTCAGCGGATCGAGCACCACCTCGCCCGCAGGAATGCTCATGCGCACCAGGAAGTGGTTGGGGAAAGACACGCCCTTGAGCGGCAGGCCGATCTGCTGGCCGATCTCCATCAGCAGCACCGCCAACGAGATCGGAATGCCGCGCCGGCTTTGCAGCACGGCATTCAGATAGGAGTTCTCGGGATCGTAGTAATCGTTTGCATTGGGCCCGAAGCCCAGCTCGCGATAGAAGAACTGATTGAGCAGGCGCAGGCGCTGGATGGCCGGCGTGCCGTCGGCGATGCGGTTCTTGATCCGCGCGACGAGCACGTCAATGGCGGCCAGCTCGGCTTGCAGGTCCAGATCCGGATACGCGTCCTGCGCAATCGACAGGGCGGTTTCTGTGAGAGGGATGCTGTCGTCGTCCGCGACCAGGGCCGAAAAATAATCGAGGACTTTAGTGGTCATCAGATGGCCTTTTTTCGGAACGTGGAGAACTTCAATCCGGTGAGCCACAGTGTACCGAAATAGACCACCGCGCACAGGACCAGGCTTGCCCCGAGCAGCGCGATGCGCACAAGCGGCTTGGCGCCCAGTCCCACCCAATCGAAATTGTGGGCGAGCCATAGCAGCGCCCCGGCCAGCAGCAATACCGCCGCCATCACCTGCGCGATGAACAGCCCCCAGCCCGGCAGCGGATGGTAATAACCGCGTCGGCGCAGGCCGAAGAACAGCAGCGCCGCATTGATAGTCGCGCCAAAGCTGATCGACAGCGCCAGCCCCGCGTGCCCGAAGATCGGCACGAAGACATAGTTGGACAACTGCGTCGCCACCAGCACCACCAGCGCAATCTTCACCGGCGTGCGAATGTCCTGCCGCGCATAGAAGCCGGGCGCCAGGATCTTGATGACGATCAGTCCGATCAGGCCCACGCCGTACGACGTCAGCGCCTGGCGCGTCATCTCGACGTCCATGCCGGTGAATTTGCCGTAGTGGAATAGCGTGGCCGTGAGCGGTGCGCCAAACACGAACAGCCCCACCGCAGACGGCACCGCCAGCAGCACGGTGAGCCGCAGGCCCCAGTCGAGCAGCGATGAGTACTCTTCACGGTTGTTCTCGGCGCTGGCCTTCGACAGGCTGGGCAGCAGGATCGTCCCGAGCGCCACGCCCAGCAGCGCGGTCGGGAATTCCATCAGCCGGTCTGCGTAGTTCAGCCACGACACGCTGCCCGTGGGCAGGCGCGACGCAATGTTGGTGTTGATGATCAGGCTGATCTGCGCGACGGACACCGATAGCGTTGCCGGCAACATCTGCTTGAGCACGCGCCGCACGCCCGGGTGATGCCACGCCGCCCGCACGTTGAACGACACGCGCGGCAGCATCCCGACGTTGCGCAGCGACGGGATCTGAATGGCGAGCTGCAGGATGCCGCCCACCATCACCGCGTAGGCCTGGGCGTAGATCGGCGTCTCAAGGTGCGGCGCCACAAACACCGCTGCCACGATGAACGACAGGTTCAGCAGCACCGGCGTGAACGCCGGCACCGCGAACTGCCGCCACGTATTCAGAATGCCCGACGCCAGCGCGACCAACGACACCAGCCCGATGTACGGAAACATCACGCGCGTCATGAAGATCGCCGAGATGTACGCCTGGCTCTCGTGCTCCTTGAAGCCGGTGGCGACCGCGGTGACGATCAATGGCGCGCCAATCACGCCCAACGCCGAGATGATCACCAGGAACCACGTCATCACCGTGGCCACGGAGTCGACCAGCGCGCGTGTTTCGGCTTCGCCCTGGCGGTTCTTGAATTCCCCAGGATCGGCACGAACGCTTGCGAGAACGCGCCCTCGGCGGACAGCCGACGCAGCAGGTTGGGAATGCGGAAGGCGACGTTGAAGGCGTCGGTGTAGACCGAGGCGCCGAAGGCGCGGGCGATCAGCGTCTCGCGAACGAGCCCCGTGATGCGCGAGAGCATCGTCAGGCCGCTGATCGTGGCGAGGGTTTTGAGGAGATTCAAGATGAATGCGTGGTTGGGCGCCGCCTGAGAGGCAAACACGGCGATGGCGGTCTGACCGACGGCGCCATGCGGGGTTCGCGCCCGGCGTGACGAACGTGACCGGAAGGCACAATTGCGGCCGTATTATAGGGACCGGCTCGCCACGCGCCCAAAAGTGCCGCAAAAGTCGCAAACTGCGGCTATCCGGGCGATTTCACAACAGGGTTTGCGTTGAAGGCGGAAGTCTGCGTATAATTGCCGTCTTTCACCAATTTGCGCGCTTCGGCCTTCCGTGTCTCCCGGGGCGCTTGCTACCGTTTCTTCAGGGATTTTTCCATGGCAAACACCGCACAAGCACGCAAGCGCGCACGCCAAGCCGTCGTTCAAAACGCTCACAACTCGGCTCTGCGCTCGCGTCTGCGTACCGCAATCAAGGGCGTCCGCAAGGCTGTGGCTGCTGGCGACAAGACTGCCGCTGCTGCTGCATTCAAGACCGCCCAAAGCACGATCGACAGCATCGCTGACAAGAAGATCGTTCACAAGAACAAGGCTGCACGCGCCAAGTCGCGTCTGTCCGCTGCCATCAAGGCAATGGCTGCCTAAGTTCGGGTGATGCCGGCCTAGCCGGCATGGCGCGACACGCAACGTCGCGCTCCGACGATAAAAAGCCCGTCTTCGGACGGGCTTTTTGCATTCTGTGCGCCTGCACCGTGCACGGCGTTGCGTGGAGGCGTTCTTGGGGTATCAGGCTTTCGCTGCAGCGCCGCCTTCCGGCAGGATGCAGGCTTCTACGAGCTGGAGATTGTTGTCGTGCGCGAAGTTCAGCACGAAATCCAGCGCCTTGGGTTCGATGTCGCGCAGGCGCTCGTCGACGAACACGCTGCGGATGCCGCCCGACATGACGGGGCGCACATACGGGGAATAGGTGAAGCGGGGATCTCCGGAATCGCCGGCAGGGCGGAACTGCGCCATCACACCGCACAGCCGGTCGGCCCAGTCGCTCGGGCGGAACGTTTTTCCGTCGCGGGTGACGCCCTGGATAAAGAATTGGCGAGGGTTGGCTGCCATGGACTGCGTGGGGCTGTGGAGATTTGCAAACGACTTCGACCGTGCGGGTGCCGCAACGTTCGAACGGGGTGCACTTGTGGTGCGGATGATGCGCCTGCCTGGTTGCCGATTCGTGAAGCGGACAGACCGGTTTGTCGTACCGGTGTGCGGACGGTTGGGGCATCCGAGGCAGCCAGTATTATATCTTATATAAGACTTTCATCGGCCTTTCAGCCAGGCCTTTATGGTAGCGGGCGCGCGCGGGCACGAAACTCGCCAAACCGGTGGCGATCCCGTATGATGGGCTGAATCTTCAACAGGCAAGGCGGCTAGGGCGACGTGCTACGGGATGTTCCCGGTGCGTCATCTGCAGGCCGCCTTCGTTGTTTTATGAACCCACCAAGCTCGATCAAGCACTACCTGCAGTTCAAGGACTTTTCGCTGGAAGAGTACGAATACCTGCTGGACCGTTCCGCGATCCTCAAGGCCAAGTTCAAGAACTACGAGACGTGGCACCCGCTGCACGACCGCACGCTGGCCATGATCTTCGAGAAGAATTCCACGCGTACGCGCCTGTCGTTCGAAGCTGGCATTCACCAGCTCGGCGGCCACGCGGTCTTCCTCAACACGCGTGATTCCCAGCTGGGACGCGGTGAGCCGATCGAAGACGCGGCGCAGGTCATCTCCCGCATGACCGACATCATCATGATCCGCACGTTCGGGCAGGAGATCATCGAGCGCTTTGCCGCGCATTCGCGCGTGCCGGTCATCAATGGGCTGACCAACGAATACCACCCGTGTCAGGTGCTGGCCGACATCTTCACCTTCATCGAGCACCGCGGCCCGATCAAGGGCAAGACGGTCACCTGGGTGGGCGATGCCAACAACATGGCCTACACGTGGATCCAGGCGGCCGAGATTCTCGGTTTCCGCTTCCATTTTTCTGCGCCGAAGGGCTATCAGCTGGATCCGGCCATGGTGGCCGATTCCGCTTTGCCGTTCGTCCATGTATTCGAAAGCCCGCTCCAGGCCTGCGACGGCGCGCATCTGGTGACCACCGATGTGTGGACCAGCATGGGCTACGAAGCCGAGAACGAAGCGCGCAAGAAGGCCTTTGGCGACTGGATGGTCACCGAGGCGATGATGCAGCGCGCGCAACCCGATGCGCTGTTCATGCACTGCCTGCCCGCGCACCGCGGCGAGGAAGTCGAAGCGGCCGTCATCGACGGCAAGCAGAGCGTCGTGTGGGACGAGGCGGAAAACCGCCTGCACGTGCAGAAGGCGCTGATGGAATACCTGCTCTGCGGTCGTTATTGAGCGCGCAGCCGCCCCAATCTGCAGGCATAAAAGGCCGCTCGATTGACGTCGGAGCGGCCTTTTTGCCTTGATGCGGCAGGCAGTTACTTCTTGCCGCCGTCGAGTTGGGGCAGCGCGTTGGCGGTGCCCAGCGACAGCAAGCCGGCCTTCGAATAGATGGCCAGCTTGTCGCGCGTGTCCATCAGGTCGAGGTTGCGCATGGTCAGTTGGCCGATACGGTCGGCCGGGCTGAACGGCGCGTCTTCGACCTTCTCCATCGACAGACGCTCCGGCGCGTAGGTCAGGTTGGGCGACTCGGTGTTCAGAATCGAGTAGTCGTTGCCGCGGCGCAGCTCCAGCGTGACGGTGCCGGTCACGGCGCGGGCCACCCAGCGCTGGGCGGTTTCGCGCAGCATGATGGCTTGCGGGTCGAACCAGCGGCCTTGGTACAGCAGACGGCCCAGGCGCAGACCGTTGATGCGGTACTGCTCGATGGTGTCTTCGTTGTGGATGCCGGTCACCAGGCGCTCGTAGGCGATGTGCAGCAGCGCCATCCCCGGGGCTTCGTAGATGCCGCGGCTCTTGGCTTCGATGATGCGGTTCTCGATCTGGTCGCTCATGCCCAGGCCGTGACGGCCGCCGATGCGGTTCAGCTCCAGGAACATCTCCACCGGGTCGGCGATTTCGCGGCCGTTGACGGCGACTGGGCGGCCTTCGTCGAACGTGACCGATACTTCTTCCGCCTTGACCTCGACTTCCGGCTTCCAGAACGCCACGCCCATGATCGGGTTGACGATGCGGATGCCGCTGTTCAGGTGCTCCAGATCCTTGGCTTCGTGCGTAGCGCCAAGCATGTTGCTGTCCGTCGAGTAGGCCTTCTCGGCGCTCATCTTGTAGCCGAAACCTTCCTTGGTCATGAACGCCGACATTTCAGCGCGGCCGCCGAGTTCGTCGATGAAGGCCTGGTCCAGCCAGGGCTTGTAGATCTTCAGTGCCGGGTTGGTCAGCAGGCCGTAGCGGTAGAAGCGCTCGATGTCGTTGCCCTTGAAGGTCGAGCCGTCGCCCCAGATGTTGACGTCGTCTTCCTTCATGGCGGCGACCAGCATGGTGCCGGTCACGGCGCGGCCCAGCGGCGTGGTGTTGAAGTACGTAATGCCGCCAGTGCTGATGTGGAACGCGCCGGATTGGATAGCGGCAATCCCTTCATTGGCCAGCTGCGGGCGGCAGTCGATCAGGCGGGCCTTCTCTGCACCGTACTCCATCGCCTTGCGCGGGATGGCATCGTAGTCTTCCTCGTCGGGCTGGCCGAGATTGGCGGTGTAGGCATAGGGCAGCGCGCCCTTGTTCTTCATCCAGCGCAGCGCAGCGCTGGTATCGAGACCGCCCGAGAAGGCAATGCCGACCTTCTGGCCGACGGGAACGTGTTGCAGGATGGTTTCCATGGTGTGTCTCTTCAGTCTTTCAGTTCTGTGAACCTGTTCAGAATCCGTAGCGAGCGGTTCGAGGTTGGCCTGAGAAGCGCAGCCGTACACGGGTACGGCGAGCATCACAAGGTCAAGATCGAGCCGCGCAGTAGGATCCTGAACAGGTTCAGGCGTAGTGGCAGATGTAGTGGTAGGCCTCGGTCACCCGAATGTCGAACTTCGAGTTGGCCGGAACCTGGAAGCTTTCGCCTGCGCCGGACGTCTTCCACTCGTCGGTGCCGTCGAGCTTGTATTCGCACGAGCCGCCCACGCATTCCATGATCTCGGCCGCGGCCGTGCCGAAGGTCAGCGTGGCCGGCAGCACCACGCCCACGGACTTCTTGGTGCCGTCGGGCAGGGTAAAGCTGTGGCTGACGCACTTTCCGTCAAAGTACACATTGGCCTTGGTGGTCAGGCGGACGCCGTCAAAGGTTTCGGTGGTCATGAAATGGAACGCGAAAAGGGAGATCGTGGGGTCAAACCAGCCATTTTAGGCCATTGGATCGACCGCGGGTACGTCTGGCAGGGGCTGCGCGAATCCAGACACGCTGCATGTGGCGCAAGATGCCCCGCGCGCCCCTCCGGCCGCCTGTCTACACCACGACGGGCTCAGGTTCGATGCGCACGCCAAAGCGTGCATGAACCGCGTCCTGGATTTCGCGCGCCAGCGTCATCAACTGGACCGCGCTGCCGCCGCCACGGTGCACCAGCACCAGCGCCTGTTTTTCGTACACCCACCGCGCCGCTCTGCCGGCCCTTGAAGCCGCACTGATCGATCAACCAGCCGGCGGCGAGCTTGTACGTGCCGTCGGGTTGCACATATCCGACCAGATTCGGGAAACGCTCGGCGAGGGCATCGCGCGTGGCGGCATCGACGATGGGGTTCTTGAAGAAGCTGCCGGCGTTGCCGATCTCGGCCGGGTCGGGCAGCTTGCGGCGGCGGATGGCGACCACCGCATCGAAGATGTCCTGCGCCGTTGGGCTGGCGATGTGTTGCGCGGACAGCTCGCGCGCGAGTTCGGCGTAATGCGTGTCGGGCTGCCAATCGGCCGGCAGGGCGAAGGTGACCTCGGTGATGACGTAGCGATCGGCGCCGGCACGCTTGAAGAGGCTGTCGCGATAGCCGAAGGCGCAATCGGTGGCGTTGAGGGTGACGAATTCGCCGGCGTGGCGGTCGTAGGCGCGCAGGGAATGGAAGCGGTCCTTGATCTCGACGCCGTACGCGCCAATGTTCTGGATGGGCGCGGCGCCCACCGTGCCCGGAATCAGCGCGAGGTTTTCCAGCCCAGGCAAGCCATGCGCCACCGTGTGGGCGACCAAGCCATGCCACGATTCGCCGGCGCCTGCGGTGACGGTGTGGACTGCGCGGCCATCGACCATGCTTCGACCGGTGGCGATGCCCGGAATCTCCATCAGCAACACCAGGCCTTCGAAATCGCGTGTGAGCACGACATTGCTGCCACCGCCCAGCACCAGCACCGGCAAGCCCTGCACGCGCGCGTCGGCCAGCGCGGCGGGAATGTCGTCCGGCGTGCGAACGTGGGCGGCATAGCGCGCAGTGGACTCGAAACGGAACGTGTTGTGCTGGCCTAGGGGATAATGCGTGTCGAGCAACGCCATGGCGCCAAATCTGCTGGGAAAGCCGAGATTATAGAAGCCATGGCGCACGCGGCCCCCGCACAGAGACGCCGCAGCAACCCGATTCAAGTCTGCAAGGAGAACACGATGCCGTCGTTTGACGTGGTATGCGAAGCCAACATGGTGGAAGTGAAGAACGCCGTGGAACAGGCCAACAAAGAAATTTCGACGCGATTCGACTTCAAGGGCTCCGACTCCCGCGTCGAGCACAAGGAGCAGGAACTCACGCTGTTTGCCGACGACGATTTCAAGATCGGTCAGGTCAACGACGTGCTGATGAACAAGCTTGCCAAGCGCAACGTCGACGTGCGCTTCCTGGACTACCAGGACAAGCAAAAGATCGGCGGCGACAAGATGAAGCAGGTCGTCAAGATCAAGAAGGGCGTCTCGGGCGACCTGGCCAAGAAGATCGTCAAGACGATCAAGGACAGCAAGATCAAGGTGCAGGCGAGCATCCAGGGCGATGCGGTGCGCGTGACCGGCGCCAAGCGCGATGACCTGCAAAGCGTGATCGCCATGCTGCGCAAGGACGTGAGCGATACGCCGCTGGATTTCAACAACTTCCGCGACTGAGCCATCGGCCCGTTGTTCAAGCAAAACGCCCCGCACAAGCGGGGCGTTTGCATTGGTGGTGACGGACTTTATTGCGACAGCTTGGTCACCTTCAGTGCCGGATCGGCGGCGATGGCGGCTTCCGAGAACGGCAACCGGTTCCAGCGCTTGGCCGAAAACTCGCGCATCTGGTCGAACGCATGCGGCGAGGCCGGGTCGGTCGATTCACCGTAGGTCAGAAGCGCATCCGCCACCGGGCCCTGATCGTCGAACGTGACGGTCTGGATATAGCTCGTGCCGAAATACACCTGCAAGCCCTTCGGCCCGATCGGCGTGCTTTGCAGCTTGTTGAGCACGCCTTCATACTCCTCGCCGCCGTGCAGGGCGATGTCGCCGCCCGGTGCGTGTGCCGCCTGAACCGTACCCAGCGGTGCGTCGAGCGCAAAGCCAGCGGTGCGGACGGCGCCCACGGCATCCTTCAAGGCTTTGAACATCGCCGTGCGCACGGTGGGATCGCTCATGCGCAGGCTGCGCGGCGTGTAGACAGGATCCGCCGGGTTGAAGTCGACCGCGTAGACATTGGGGATGTCCTTGGCGCGCATCCAGAACTCGCGGAACACATGCGCGGCGCGCGCGTCGACGTTGTCTGTGAGGTTCCATTGCGCCAGGGCAGCGCAACCGTCGCGCACGTCGGCGTCAAGGTTTGCCGTGGCTTTGCAGGCGGCCAGCAGATCGTCGCGCACGAGGTGGCCGGCGAGGTTGGCATTGCGGAAGATCATCGCCTGCAGGTTCGACAGGTTCACCTTGTTACCCGGCAGCCCATCTGTCCCGGCGAGGCGACGCTCGATTTCGATGATGCCGATGCGGGTGCGCAGGCGTTGCGGCACGTCGGTCGAGCCCATCACCGGTGAGAAGCCAGTCAGCTTCTGCGCCGGGTTGGTGAGCCACGAGCTGTCGTTGCTGTTGGCGACGTAGTCATCGCGCTCCAGCACGGGCATGCGCGCGGGCGCCACCAGGCCCGGCACCGGCGATGCGGGGTCGACCTGCCAGTTGCACGCGCTGCGTGAACCGTCGAGCAGCACGAGGCCCACGCCCTTGAAGAGCTTGTCTGCGAGCGGGGACGGCGCGCAGCGCTTGAGCGCTTCGGTCGACACGTCCGGCGTGGTCGACACATCGGCAAACAGCGCACGGCCGTTGCGGTCGGTGGCGATCGTGTTCACCCAGGGAATGCCGAGATTGCCGATGGCCTGCCGGATACCCGCCACATCCTTGGCCTGCGCGATATGCAGCCACGTATCGATGGAGCGCGTGTTGTTGCGATTGACGTCGCGCAGCGTGTAGGCCTTCTGCGAGGTCCACGGCATGCCACCGGCGGGCATCGACAGCACCGGCCCGTACACCGTGTTGTAGAGGGTGTGCGTGCGGCGCTCGATGCGACCGTCCGGCAGCTTCACGTCAAAGGCCACGGTGCGCGTGGTCATCTTGTGCGGCTTGCCGTCGATCAGGTAGGTGGTCGGGTCGCCTTCGGCCAGCTTCAGCTCGAACAGCGTGAAGCGGCGGCCGGTGGAGACGGTATGCGTCCACGCCACGTCTTTGTTGAAGCCGATGCTGACGACAGGGAAGGCGGCGATCGAGGCGCCCATCACGTCCAGCTTGCCGGGCACGGTCAGGTGGACCTGGTAGAAGCGGTTGGTGGTCGTCCACGGGAAGTGCGGATTGCCGAGCAGTACACCGCGGCCGTTGTCGGTGGCCGTCTTGCCGAAGGCCCAGCCGTTGGAGCCGATGGGCATGTCGCGCAGCTGCAGGTCGCGGTCGAGCGCGGCGGTGTCGACGGCATGCGGTGGAATGACCGCCGATGCCGGTGCGCCCCCGGCGGCTGCGCTGCGACGATGCTTTGCAGCATGGCGCCCGCGCTCGCCTGAATGGCTTTCTTCGCCCATCAGCATCATGTCGGCCACCGTGAGCGGGCGCACCCAGTCGGCATTGCGGCAGGCGGCCGGGCGGTTGGCGGGGGGCGTGTCTTTCAGATAGCGGTTGTAGCCGGCGATGTAGCCGCGCAGCAGTTCACGCGCTTCGGGCGACATCTGTGCATAGCCGGCGCGCAGGCCAGCCTCGTCGAATGCGCCCTTGAAGAAGGCGTCGGCTTGGGTGTTCGGCACCGGCTTGAACGACACCACGACCGTGCCGTCCGGCCCGAATGTCTTCGAACGTTCGCCGTTGACAGTGACGACCTGGTCGGCCAGCAGGCAGACGTTGTCCTGCGCATAGGCGTAGGCCATGCCGAAGCCGAGGCTCGCGTAGTCGTGGGCGCGGACGTGCGGAATGCCGAAGCGGGTGCGGCTGATGTCAGCCGAGAGGCCTGTGTCCGAAGGCGTGGCCCAGCCGCTGCCTGTGCTTGCGCAGCCGGCCAGCGCCGCAAGCGCGGCCGTGGCAAGCGCGCCGCGCGCGAATCCCTGCATGAATCGCTGCATCGTGCGTTGTCTCCTGATGTCGATGTTGTTATGGGCGGTTGCGTCTGTGCGCAGCCACCGCGGCATCGTCAATCGGGCGGGTCCGATTCGAAAGAGGTATTCCCGCCAGAATTCGGGGCAATATCGCCACGCGTATTGCCGCCCGGACCTATACTGCGGCATGCCGAAAATCGACTTGCTGACCTTTCCTGACGCCGGTTTCTCTATGCTGGCCACGGCTTCCGACACGCTCGGCGTGGCCAATGCGCTGGCTTCCATGCAGGCCGGCAAGCGGGCCAATGTCGCCAAGGCGCCGGTGTTCGGCTGGCGGCTCATCGCGCGGGACCCGGCGCGTTGGCAGGCGGCTGCAGAAACGCTCGCTTGCCGTTGCGACGCACTGCCGCAAGACGACACGCAGCTGGGCGACGCGTTGATCGTCCCGCCGCTGCATTTCGATCACATCGGCACGCTGGAGCAGCGTCTGGCCCTGCTGGACGCGGAGCGCGCCACGATCCGCCGTTATTTGCATGCAGGGCGGCTCGTGGCGTCGCCGTTCACGGGTGTGGCGATGCTGGCCGACGTGCTGCCGCCCGGACAGCGCCTGACCGTCACGTGGCTGATTGCAGGGTGGGTGCAGGGCAATTTCCCTAGCCTGAAGGTGGTGCCGGCACAGGCGATTGTCACCAGTGGCAACGTCATCACCGCACGGGCGATGGAGCATGGCGTGGCGCTCACGCACCGGTTGGTCGCGCGATTGGCGGATGCACGGCTTGCGCGCACGCTGGGCAATACGGCGCTCGATCACCCCTCGCGCGGCGAGGCCATCGGCATCTGGCTGCGCAGCAAACCGGCCATCCGCGACAGCGTTGTGCTGCGCGCGCGGCGCTACCTGCAGCAGCATCTGCACGAACCGTTTGATCTGGAAGCACTCGCGGCCGCGGCGTCAACCAGCGAGCGGACGCTGCTGCGGCATTTCGCGAAAACAGTGGGGATGTCGCCGTTGCAATTGCTGCACCGGTTGCGCGTGGAGCGCGCCTGTCACCTGCTCGAAGTCAGCACGCTGAGCCTGACGGCGATTGCCGAACAGTGCGGCTATCAGGACATGTCCGCCTTCCGGCGATTGATCCGGCGGCACACGGGGCGGCCGCCGGGAGAACATCGGCGCGCGCATTCGGTGCGCGCCGAGCTACGGAATTAAGCCGCTTTTTTCTTCTCGCCGATGCGGCTTTCCTTGCCGGCGAGCAGCTTGGCGATATTGGCGCGGTGGCGCGCGATGAGCAGCACCGCCATCAGCGCAACCGCCCCGGCAATCCAGTCGAAGCCGTTCATCAGCACGTAGAAGAACGGCGCGAACACCGCCGACACCAGCGCCGCCAACGACGAATACCGGAAGAACACGGCGATGATGAGCCACGTGGCCAGCGTGGCCAGCCCGAGCCACACGTTCAGCGCGAGCAGAATGCCTGCCGCCGTGGCCACGCCCTTACCGCCCTCAAAGCGGTGGAATACCGGAAACAGGTGGCCCAGGAACACAGCGATCACCACCAGGGCGATGCCGGTTTCGTCCACGCCAAAGCGCGCGGCTAGCCATTGCGCCAGCCACACCGCGAGCCAGCCCTTGGCTGCATCGCCGAGCAGCGTCAGGATGGCTGCCTTCTTGTTGCCCGAGCGCAGCACGTTGGTGGCGCCGGGGTTGCCCGAGCCGTAGGTGCGCGGGTCTGCCAGACCCATCGCGCGGCTCACCACCACGGCAAACGAGATCGAGCCGATCAGGTAGGCGGCCACGGCAAAAATGACGGTTGCGACGACTGGGGACATAGGAAATCGGTGAAATCAGGCTGCGGGATTGTAGCGCGCCGCGTAGGGTGCCCCAGCCGCCGCGTTCGTTTCAATCGGGGTTTGCACAGTTGACGGGCTGCGCGTTCAGCACGGTGGTCAGCACGCTGGGCGCGAGGCTGACGAGAAAGCCGCGCCGCCCGCCATTGATGTAGATGCGCTCCAGCTCCAGCACGCTCGCCTCCACATACACCGGCATCGCCTTGCGCACGCCAAACGGCGACGTGCCGCCGACCAGGTAGCCGCTGTGCCGTTGCGCCACCTCGGGCTTGCACGGCTGCACGGTCTTGCGGCCGGTCTGGCGCGCGAGGTTCTTGGTGGAGACCGAGCAATCCCCGTGCATCAGCACGATCAGCGGCTTGGCGTGTTCGTCTTCCATCACCAGCGTCTTGACGACGTGATGTTCATCGACGCCAAGCTGGCGCGACGACTCGGTCGTGCCGCCCTTGTCGACATAGTCGTAGGTGTGTTCGGTAAAAGCGACGCCGTGCGCCTTGAGGAACTGCGTGGCGGGCGTCTCGGAAACGTGCTTGGACTTGCTCATACGGGGCAGGGGAACGATCGCTATCCGCGCGGATGGTGCTGCGCATGCAGCGTACGCAGCCGCTCGCGCGCGACGTGGGTGTAGATCTGCGTGGTGGAAATATCTGCGTGGCCGAGCAGCATCTGCACGACGCGCAAGTCTGCGCCGTGGTTGAGCAGGTGCGTGGCAAACGCGTGCCGCAACGTGTGCGGCGACAGCGGCGCGTGAATGTCGGCCAGCAGCGCATAGCGCTTGATGAGATACCAGAACGCCTGGCGCGTCATGCCTTCGCCGCGCGCGGTGACGAAGAGCGCGTCAGCGGTGCGCTCGCCGAGCAGCGCCGTGCGGCCATCGCGCAGATAACGCCGCAGCCAGTCGCCCGCTTCCGCGCCGAACGGCACGAGGCGGTCCTTGCCGCCCTTGCCGCCGACCACGCGCACCACGCCTTCATTCAGGCCGACTTCCACCGTTTTCAGCGCGACGATTTCCGACACGCGCAGCCCGCTCGCATACATCAGTTCGATCATCGCGCGGTCGCGCAGGCCGAGCGGCGTGTCGACATCGGGCGCGTTGATGAGCGCCTCGACTTGCGTTTCGGACAGCGTCTTCGGAAAGCGCGGCGGCTGCTTGGCGGTCGGCAGCAGGCGCGACGGATCGGTGCTCACCACATGCTCGCGCAACGCCCATTGAAAGAAACGCTTGAACACCGTACGGCGCCGGTTGGCGGACGATGCGCGGCTCTCGGCGTGGCGTGCGGCGAAGTAGTCGGCCAGGTCACCGTCTTCGGTTTCGGCGATGGATTTGCTGCGCTCGGCGAGCCACTGCGCGTAGAGGGTCAGGTCGCGCCGGTACGCATCGAGCGTATTGCGGGCGAGGCCGTCCTCGAGCCACAGGGCGTCGCAAAAACGCTGGATCGCGTCTGCGCTTTGCGGCGGCAGAGACGGTGCTTCGGCGTCTTTCCGTGCGGCCTTTCTCATATCAGCATCACGCCTTCGTGGCGCAGCAGCCAGTGCTTGATGTTCAACAGATAGCCATCCGTGTGATGCGAAAACCCGCCGATGCCGGATGCACTCACCACCCGGTGGCACGGGATGAGAATCGGGAACCAGTTGTCGCCGCAGGCCTGCCCCACCGCGCGTGGCACGCTGCCGACCTGTTGCGCGATGGTGCCGTAGGTGATGACGCTGCCGCATGGGATGGCGCTGATGGCCTGCCATACGCGGTGCTGGAAATCCGTGCCGGCGCGTGCGAGCGGGATGTCGAATGTCGCGCGAGGGTCGCTGTAGTACGCGTCGAGCTGCCGGGCGAGTCTTGCGATCAACGCGTCGGATGAATCGACGCGGGGCGTGCCTTCCGGCAGATAGACGAGTTCACGAAGCGCGCCGTCGGCCACGCGCACGCCCAGCTTGCCGAAGGGCGCTTCGAGAACGGCGTCGAAAGGGGATGGCATGACAGGGGCCGGCGCTGGAAAACAATCCTGCGAATCTAGCACAGGCCCCACGTGAGGCAGGGTTACTGATCCAGCTTGATGTTCTGCTGCTTGACCAGGGTGCGCATCTTGTCGAATTCGCGTTTGATCTCGGCCGCGTATTGCTGCGGCGTATTGCCCACAGGCTCAGCGCCGGCACCACGGAACCGGTCCACCAGGCCCGGGTCTTTCAGCGCCTTCACGGCGGCTTCGTTGAGCTTGCGGATGATGTCGTCGGACGTGCCCGCCGGCGCGACCAGGCCATACCACGCCGGGTCATTCGCATCCTTCAGGCCGACTTCGGCAAAGGTCGGCACATCGGGCAGGCTATCGATGCGTTTGTTCCACGCCACCACGATCGGCCGCAGCTTGCCGCCCTTGATGAACTGAATGGACGACGGCAGGTTGTCGACCATGATCGGCACCTGGTTGGCCAGCACGTCGTTCAGCGCAGGCCCCGCGCCGCGATACGGCACATGGACCATCTGCGTCTTGGTCAGCACCTTGAACTCTTCGCCGAGCATGTGCCCGATGCCGCAGGTGCCGGATGTCGCAAACGAATATTTGCCAGGATTGGCCGTCAGCACCGCAACAAATTCCTTGTAGTTCTTGGCCGGAAAGGTCGGGTTGACTGCAATCACGTTGGCCACCGTGGCCAGGTTGGTGATCGGCTTGAAATCCTTGAGCGGGTCGTACGAAAGCTTCGGGTTGCACGCCGGGTTGACGGCATGCGTGGAGACGGTGGCGATGCCGATCGTGTAGCCGTCCGGCGCCGCCTTGGCGATGGCGTCTGCGCCGATCGATCCACCGCCGCCGCCCTTGTTTTCCACCACCACGGCCTGGCCCAGCACCTTGGAAAGCTGGTCGGCCACGCCGCGCCCCACGATGTCTGTGGTGCCGCCGGGCGGAAACGGAATGATCAGCTTGAGCGGCTTGGCGGGGTAGGTGTCGGCCAGCGCGGGCCCGCACAACGCCATTCCTGCGGCGCCGATCAGGCTGGCGATCAGTCGTCCCTTGGTCATCGTCTCCTCCTTGTAGCTTGGTGTGCGTTCTGCGTTCTTGTGGGGAAACTGCTGAATAGCACAACGGCAAACGCCAGCCACACGGCAACCGGGGAAACCCTGAAAGCCAATCGTCAGCTTGTCAGCTTCCGAGCAGCCCGTTTTTCAGATCGCGGTCGACCGGGCTGTTGCCGATGAAGATGCTGAGCACGGCCTGGTAGAAGTCTTCGCCGGGGATGGCCTTGGTGCGTGCCACGCCGTTGATGCTGATGGTGGTGCCGGCATCGGGGGCGTAGTCGAAGTTGATGGTGTCGCCGCGCTTGGTGGAGCCGATCTGGCGCATTGCGTCTTCCAGCTGGGTCAGGCGGTCGGCCAGCTTCTGCACTTGAATTTCGGTCTGGTTGCGGTGGATGCCGTCGTTCAGCGCGTGGATGAACGTGTCGGCACCGACGTCGCGCAGCGGATGGATCTGCAGCCGCTTCGGCCCCTTCATGCCGAGGACGACTGCCGCGTTCTTGGCGCGCTCCGGCAGGTACAGGCCCGCCACATAGCCCTTGATGACGAACACCGAACGCAGGCCCGTGCCGTTGAGCAGCAGTTCGCGGCCGGCCACACGTGCGGCGTCGTCGAAGGGCACACCCTCGACGTTCACCGCTGCCCATGCCGTGCTCACACACGCAGCGCAGAACATCGCGCCCAGGACGCCACCGCGCCACGCGCATGCCATCCGGGAGGAGCGGGCACGGATACCAGCCTGCAATGCGCGACGGAGATCAACAAGAGCGGAAAACATCGAAGTGGACGGTTTAGGATTAAGCCGCCATTTTCCCGATATTTTATTTACAAACAATTAGTGTCTGCCCTGATGCGCAAGCGTTTGCGTACTAGGCGGTATAAGGCCCTGCTGGCGGCAGCATTAAGCGGCATTCATGGGTTTGTGCTAGACGCGCATTGTTTTGTTTTTAAAACAAGCTGCAGGCTGCGTAAAAAAACAGATTAAGCGCGGGTCACAGTGTTCATGCCCTGGTACGTTGCGCCGCAGGGAGTGCTCACGTCATTGGGCGAGCGCCCATGCGACGTGTTCGCGCACGAGTTCCGACGCGTCATCTGCGCGTGCACGCAGGGCGGCGGTCAGTTGCGTGCGCGTGGCATCTGGCAGCGGCCCGCGCAGCGCGTTGCCGATCGCCACCGCAATGTTGCGCAGCCAACGCTCGTGCCCGATGCGGCGGATCGGGCTGCCTTCGAGCCGCTGGTTGAACTCGTTGTCGGTCCAGTTGAACAGGTCAGCCAACGTGGCCGCGTCCAATCCGTTGCGCACGTCGAAGTCGGGCAGGTTGGCCGGCACGGCAAACTTGTTCCATGGGCACACGAGCTGGCAGTCGTCACAGCCGTAGACGCGGTTGCCCATCGCCGGGCGCAGTTCGACCGGGATGCTGCCCTTGTGCTCGATCGTCAGGTAAGAGATGCAGCGTCGGGCGTCCACCGTGTATGGCGCGACGATGGCCTGCGTGGGGCACACGTCGATGCAGCGCGTGCAGTTGCCGCAGTGGGGCTCCACGGGCGGGTCGACGGGAAAGGGCAGGTCGACGAGGATCTCTCCGAGAAAGAACATCGAACCCGCATCGCGGTCGAGCAGCAGCGTGTGTTTGCCGCGCCAGCCGAGGCCGCCGTTCGTGGCCAGTGCGACTTCCAGGACCGGCGCCGAATCGGTGAATACGCGAAAGCCGTACGGCCCGACGGCGCCGGCAATCTTTTCTGCCAGCTTCTGCAGGCGCTGGCGCAGTACCTTGTGGTAGTCGCGGCCGCGCGCGTAGAGCGAGATGGTGGCGTCTTCAGGGCGGCGCAGGCGGTCCCACTCGATGGTGCGCCAGTCGCTGCCGGGTGTTTGCGGATCGCCAAGATGTGGCAGATACGGCATCCGCGCGACGATCGCGCGTACCGTTCCGGCAACAAGTTCGGCCGGGCGTGCGCGGAGCATGCCGTGGTTCGCCATATAATCCATGTCACCGTGAAACCCCTGCGCAAGCCATGTCTGGAGCCCTTCTTCAGCATGCGACAGGTCGACATCGGCGATGCGGACCGCATCGAAACCGAGTTCGGCACCCCAGGAGCGAATCTGCGCGACAAGCGCTTGCATGCCGGCCGCATCGGCTGGCAGGCGTGCATCGAGGTTCGTTCCGGGTGATGACGTGGGGGTGGCGGACATGCCCAAATTGTACGCAATGCCCACCGTGCTCCCTGCTGACGCGCCTTCTGGTCTGACCCCTCCGCTCGCCGAGCGCACGCTCTCACCGATGAAGCGGCCACGTCGGCCTTTGGCGCGGTACTCGCGCAGGCCGTGCTGGCATTGGGTCCGCGGCCCGTGCAGGTGCAGCTTTCCGGCGATCTGGGCGCGGGCAAGACGACGCTGTCGCGGGCCATCCTGCGCGGCCTCGGGCACACCGGACGCGTGCGCAGCCCCACCTATACGCTGGTCGAGCCGTACGACGTGGCCGGAACCACTGGCACGCAGAAGGTCTATCACTTTGACCTGTACCGCTTTGCCGATCCCGAAGAGTGGACCGATGCCGGCTTCCGCGATTGCTTTGCCGAACCTGCGCTGTGCCTGGTCGAATGGCCCGAGAAGGCACAGGCGCTGCTTGGTACGCCGGACCTGCACATTGCTTTATCGGTCGACGTTGTGCACGAAACCTACGATGACGGCGTTGAGCATGCACCGCGCGCAGCCCGTCTGAGCGCACGCACGCAGACCGGCCTTCAACTTCTACAGTCGTTGCAACACCTGTTCCCATGCTGATCAAGCATCTGCCGACCGACCAACCGGATGATCCCAACCTGCCGAGCCAGGCCCGCCGCCAATGGCTCACGCGCATGGCGAAGGCCGGCGCGGGCACGGTCATCCTGAGCCTGGTGGGCCCGCAGATTGCACGCGGCGCCAACATCGTCGCCGTGCGCGTGTGGCCCGCCGAGGACTACACGCGCGTGACGATCGAATCCGACGTCGCGCTCAAGGCCACGCATCAGCTCATCAAGGATCCGGATCGCCTGATGGTCGACATCGACGGGCTCGACCTGAACCCGACCTTGCGCGAATTGGTGGCCAAGATCGCGCCGAACGATCCGTACATCCGCCAGGTGCGCGTGGGCCAGAACCGGCCGAGCGTCGTGCGCCTGGTGTTCGACCTGAAGGAAAGCGTCAACCCGCAGGTGTTCACGTTGCTGCCGATTGCCGGCTATCGCAACCGGCTCGTGTTCGACCTGTACCCGACCAACCCGCCCGACCCGCTGATGCAGCTCGTGCAGGCCACCGAGGGCAAGCAGGAGCGCTTTGCCGCGTCAGGCGGTACGCCGATGCCGACGCCGTCGGATGACGATGACCCGATCGCCGCGCTGGCACGCCGCGACAGCGGCGCAAGCCCCACCAAGCCAGCGATCGAAGAGCCGCAACCTCCGGCACTTGCCAGCCGCACACCGCCTCGCAAGACGCCGCCTTCGACGTCGATGAATCCTCCGTCGACGCTCGCCAACGCGCCGCCGCTGGAGATCGTTCCCGAGCAGCCTGTGCCCCGCGCGCCGTCAAACGGCCCGCGCATGCGCCGCCTGCTTACCGTCGCGATCGACCCCGGCCATGGCGGAGAAGATCCGGGCGCCACGGGCGGTGCCGGCACGCACGAGAAAGACGTGGTGCTGTCGATCGCCCGCATGCTCAAAGCCAAGATCGACGCCCAGCCCAACATGCGCGCCATGATGACGCGCGATTCCGACTACTTCGTCCCGCTGGGCGTGCGCGTGCAGAAGGCGCGCCGCGTGCAGGCGGACCTGTTTGTCTCGATCCATGCCGATGCGTTTCTCTCACCGGAGGCGCGCGGGGCCTCGGTGTTCGTGCTGTCCGATCGCGGCGCTTCGAGCGCGCAGGCCAAGTGGCTCGCCAACAAGGAAAACGCGGCCGACATGATCGGCGGGGCCAATCTCGGCTCGAAAGACGCGCAGGTCACGCGCGTGCTGCTGGATCTGTCGACCACCGCGCAGATCACCGACAGCATGAAGGTCGGCAAGGCGGTGCTGGACCAGATTGGCGGCATCAATCGGCTGCACAAGGGGCAGGTCGAGCAGGCGGGCTTTGCGGTGCTCAAGGCGCCGGACATTCCGTCGATCCTGGTCGAGACGGCCTTCATCTCCAACCCGGAGGAAGAGGCCAAGCTCAACGACCTGGGTCACCAGAACCAGCTTGCCGACGCCATCCTGCGCGGCATTCGGGCGTACTTCGCCAAGAACCCGCCGCTGTCGCGCAACCCGGGCGTCTGACGCATGGCAACGCTCGTATTGCGCGAAGGCGGTGCGTCCGACGCCAGCACCATCGCCGACATCCATACGCGCAGCTGGCAAAGCGCGTACCGCGGGCTGGGCGTTTTGTCCGACGCGTATCTCGATAGCCGCGCAGCGACCGACATCCAGGCGAAATGGCGTGAGCGCATGGCTGCGCCCGTGGCCGGACAGCAGGTGTGGTGCGCCGATCTGGACGGCCAGACCATCGGTTTTCTGTGCGCCCTACGTGAAGTCGGCACGCCTTGGGGTGCGTTCGTCGACAACCTGCATCTGCTGCCAGCCTCACGCGGCCATGGTGTCGGCAAGCGCCTGATGAGCGAAGCGGCGCGTTGGGCTGCCGCTCAGGGCATCACGCAGTTGCATCTGCTGGTGTACGAGGCGAACACCGCTGCGATCGGCTTCTACGAAGCCCTGGGCGGTGTGTCGGTCAGCCGGGACTGGCTGGAGACGGCCGATGGCGGCCACGCTTGGGTGCGCACCTACCACTGGCCTGAAGCGGAATTCGCGCGCCTGACGCGCTTGCCTTGATCAAGCCGCGCGGCTTGCCGGGGCGGCTGCGCTGGCCTCGGCGTGGGCAACGCGATCCGCATACCTGCGCGCCAGTGTCGAGCACACGATCAGCTGCAGTTGGTGATAAATCATAAGCGGCAGGACGATCAGGCCCAGCGCCGGGTTGCCGGCAAACAGGATCTTCGCCATCGGCACGCCGTTCGCCAGGCTTTTCTTCGAGCCGCAGAACACAGCGGTGATTTCGTCGGCCAGGCTGAAACCGGCGCGCCGCGACAGCCATGTCGTCGCACCGAGCACGACGAACAGCAGCGCGCCGCTCATCACGGCCACGGCCACGATGGTCTCCCACGGATACTTCGACCACACACCCGCGTGCGTCGAGTCTGCAAACGAGTTGAACACGATCAGCAGGATCACCGCGCGGTCGACCTTGTTGATGATCGCCTTGTGCTTGTTGATGAACCCGCCGATGACCGGGCGCAGCAACTGCCCCAGCACGAAGGGCAGCAGCAGTTGCTCGGCCACGCCCAGCAGCGCCTTGCCGACCGAGAGGTCCGCGCCCGACGCCTGGATCACGAAGCTCATCAGCAGCGGCGTGGCGATCATGCCGATCAGCCCTGAGATGGTCGCGTTGAAGATGGCGGCCGGCACGTTGCCCTTGGCCATGGCCGTCATCGCCACCGACGACGACACCGTGGACGGCAGCGCGCACAGATAGAACACGCCCAGCAGCAACTCCGCCGGAATGAACGGCTTGCAGACAAACAGAATGACCGCGCCGATCAGCGGAAACAGGATGAAGGTGCAGCTCTGCACGAACAGATGCAGACGCCAATTGCGCGCGCCTTCGACGATCTTCTCGCGCGAGAGCGCCGCGCCGTGCAGGAAGAACACCAGTGACACGCCGACGATGGTGACGATGTCGAGGCGCAGCGGGCCGTCGCTCGCGCCAAGCGCCGGGAAGAAGAGGGCCAGTGCGACCATCACCAGCATGGCGCGAATGAACCCATCGATCTGGGACAACAACGGAGACAACAGCGGGATCTTCATGTGCGTGCGCGGTCACCATTACGTAACGGCGCGGATTGGATGGCGGGATAGCCGCTATTGCACAACATCCCTATCTAGAATACAAATGCATTGATCGAATCAATTCATACGTCGTCAGCATGAATGTGACCTTGCGCCAGTTGCGCGTCTTTCTCGCGGTGGCACGCGCGCACAGCTTCAGCCGGGCGGGCGACACCATCGGCCTGACGCAGCCGGCCGTGAGCCGTTCGATCTCGGAGCTGGAAGGCGAACTCGGCCTGAAGTTGCTCGATCGCACCACCCGTGAAGTCGTGCTGACGGAAGTGGGGCGCTCGCTGGCGACGGCGCTGGATCGCCTTGTGGCCGATCTGGACGACACGTTGCAACAGGCGCGCCAAGTCGGCGAGCAACGGCGCGGGCGCGTGGTGGTGGCGTCCAGCCCGACCGTGTCGACACGGCTGATGCCGGTGTATGTGGCCGAGTGCGCCGTGCGCTATCCGGACATCCGCATGATCGTGCGCGACTCCGTGCAGGTCGACACGCTGCAGTTGATCCGCACGGGCGGCGCCGATTTCGGTGTGGTGGTGGAGCCGCTCGATACCGAAGGCCTCTGGACCGAGCCGCTGCTGATCGATCCGTTCTGCCTGGTCTGCCGCAAGGATCACCCGTTCGCGCAGCGCAGCAGTGTGCGGTGGAAAGATCTGCATCGCACAGCGGTCGTCCTGCTCGATCACGCCTCGGGCAGTCGCCCGCTGATCGACCGCATCTTCCTGCGCCACGGTGTTCATCCTGACGTTACGCAGGAGATGGGCCACAGCAGCGCGGTCTTCGGGATGGTGGAAGCGGGCATCGGTGCGGGTGTGGTGCCGTCGCTGTCGTTGCCGCTGCCGTCCTCGTCGCCATTGGTGGCGGTGCCGCTGTCGCCCAAGGAGACGCGCGCCATTGTGCTGGCGCGGCGGCACGACAGGTCGCTTTCGCCGGCGGCCGAGGCAGCGTGGCAGATGATCCGCCGGATGGCGCTGCCAGCCGCCTGACGACCTGACCGCGCTTATTTCGGCTGCATGCGGATGGCGCCATCCAGGCGGATGGTCTCGCCATTGAGCATCGGGTTCTCGACGATCGCACGCGCGAGCTGCGCATATTCCGCCGGCTTACCGAGGCGCGGCGGAAACGGCACCATCTTGCCCAGCGCGTCCTGCACTTCCGCCGGCATGCCGAGCAGCATCGGCGTCTCGAAAATGCCCGGTGCAATCGTCATCACCCGGATGCCGTCGCGCGACAGGTCACGCGCAATCGCCAGCGTCATCGCCACCACGCCACCCTTGGACGCCGCGTAGGCCGCCTGGCCAATCTGCCCGTCAAATGCCGCCACCGATGCCGTGTTGATGATCACGCCACGCTCGCCGCCGGCATTGGGTGTGTTGCCCGCCATGGCCGTCGCGGCCAGGCGGATCATGTTGAATGTGCCGATTAGGTTGATGTTGATCACGCGTGCAAATTGGTCCAGCGGGTGCGGCCCCGTCTTGCCCACCGTGCGCGACGCCGTAGCAATCCCCGCGCAATTCACCAGCCCGCGCAACGTGCCCAGCGACGTGGCGGCGTCCACCACCGCCTGGCCGTCGGCTTCCGACGTGACGTCACAGCGCACGAAGCGGCCGCCCAGTTCCTGTGCCAGCGCGCTGCCGGCAGCCTCGTTCAGGTCGGCAATCACGACCTTGCCGCCCGCTTCGGCCAGCGTCCGTGCCGTACCTGCACCCAGTCCCGACGCGCCGCCGGTCACGATGAATACCTGATCGCGAATCTCCATGCCGTGTCTCCTTGTGTGTTGTTTGCGAGTTACTTGACGTTTACGTTCGCGTCAAGTTCAGCGCCATATGTTAGCGCGAAGCGGCCGGCGATCGAGCAAAAAAAGCGCCTCATGATCGAGGCGCCTTTTTCGTGGCGGGTATTGCGGGGTGTGCTCAGTCCTGCAGCGCGCCGAATACGCGAGCCGTGATTTCATCGACGTTGCCCACGCCGCTGATCTTGCGGTACTTCGGCGGCGCAACCTTGGCGGCGCTGTTGCCGTTGGCGGCCCATTGCGAGTAGTAGTCGACCAGCGGACGCGTCTGGTTCTCATACACGTCCAGGCGCTTGCGCACGGTCTCTTCTTTGTCGTCGTCGCGCTGGATCAGCGGTTCGCCGGTTTCGTCATCCACGCCTTCGGTCTTGGGCGGGTTGTACTTGACGTGGTACGTGCGGCCCGACGCCACGTGCACGCGGCGGCCGCTCATGCGCTCGATGATGGCGTCGAACGGCACGTCGATTTCCAGCACGTAGTCGATCGCCACAGCGGCGTCTTTCATGGCTTCCGCTTGCGGAATGGTGCGCGGGAAACCGTCGAACAGGTAGCCGTTCTTGCAGTCGGGTTGTTGCAGGCGGTCTTTCACGAGGCCGATGATGATGTCATCCGACACCAGGCCGCCGGCATCCATCACCTTCTTTGCCTCGATACCCAGCGGGGTACCTGCCTTGACGGCCGCGCGCAGCATGTCGCCGGTGGAGATCTGCGGAATGCCGAATTTTTCGCAGATGAATTTGGCTTGCGTACCTTTGCCGGCGCCGGGCGCGCCCAACAGAATCAACCGCATGGTGACGAGTTCCTCAAGTTTTCGAATCCTGTCGCGCTGTCAGGCTCTGTGAAGCGCGTTGGGAATCGGTCCAAGAGGGCGGATTCCCAATACGCCTGGAGATAAGGCCATGGCGACGCAATCGACGCGAACAGGCAGCCTAGCGGGCGAAGTTGACGCCAGCCTTACCGGACTCTGGGGAATCAGGCGTCCGCCGGACGGCGGCACCCATGGCTCGATTTGTCTCCCTGTCGCCGCTGTGGCGCCTGCGTGGGCGCCGTCATGCGGCTTGTCGTCCTCGCGATTATGCCATGGCGAGGACGGGGTTTTGGCAGCCCCGCACGCAAAGTTCAGAGAAATGCGGCCTCAGGGGCCATCCTGGGCAAGAAGCTCGCCCCACGCGGCGCGCACCCGTGCGAGGTCTTCGGGGTGTCGACACCGGCGGCGGGGGCGTCTTCGGTGGTCAGCACGGCAATGCGTTCACCGTGCCACATGGCGCGCAGCTGCTCCAACTGCTCCGTCTGCTCGATGGGGGCGGCGGCCAATTGCGGGAAGCGGCGCAGGAATCCGGCGCGGTACGCGTAGATGCCGATATGGCGCAGCACGGGCATGGCCGGCAACGGGCGCTCTACAACGGACCGGGCCATGACGGCGGGCGTCCAGGTATCGCGCGCCCAGGGCAGCGGTGCGCGCGAGAACAGCAGTGCGCGTTCGGCCGCGTCGAGCACGACCTTGACGACATTCGGGTTGAACACGTCGGCCGGGTCGTGGATCGGGTGCGCCGCGGTGGCGATGGCGCAGTCGGGATGATCGCGCAGGTGCGCGGCCACGTTGTCGATCAGCGTCGGTGCGATCAGCGGCTCGTCGCCTTGCACGTTGACGACGATGGCGTCATCGGGCAGGCCCAGCACGGTGGCCACTTCGGCCAGGCGGTCGGTGCCCGAGGCGTGATCGGCGCGCGTCAGCACGGCTTCCACGTGATGCTGCATGCAGGCATCGGCGACGGACGCGGCATCGGTGGCGACCACCACGCGCGCGGCGGAGGACTGATGCGCGCGTTCAGCCACGCGCACCACCATGGGCTTGCCGTCGATGTCGGCCAGCGGTTTGTTGGGCAGCCGCGTGGATGCCAGCCGCGCGGGAATGACAGCGATGAATGGCGCGTGCGACATGACGGCGACCTTCGTATCAGGCCGGATCGACCGGCGTGCCTTCCACGGTCTGGCGGGCTTCGTCAGCCAGCATGACGGGGATGCCGTCGCGGATCGGGTAGGCCAGCTTGTCGACGTGGCAGATCAGTTCATTGTTGGCGCGGTCATGTTGCAGTGTGCCCTTGCACAACGGGCAGACGAGGATTTCCAGCAGGCGATTGTCCATGGCGGTAGAGGCTCCGTGGCGGCCGCTCAAGGCGGAGGGCGGCGCGCCGGTACAGCGGAAGGGTGGCGTTATTGTGCGCTTGCCTTGAGCGTTGCGCGATCGGCCAGGGCGCGCACGCGCTGGCAGACCTGTTCGACCAGCGCCGCGTCGACCACCGGTGTGGTCGGCACCACCCAGATGCGCGGGTCGTCGAGATGGCCGCATTTTACGGCATCCTTTTCGGTGATCAGGATGACCTCGGCGTGGCTGTCGGTGAACGGGTTGTCAGCGAAATCGTAGTGATCGGGCAGCGGCAGGGTGCTCGGCTTGAGGCCGGCGCCGCGCAGCGAAGCGAAGAAGCGCTCGGGGTTGCCGATGCCGGCCGCGGCCAGCAATTGCGCGCCTTCAATGCGGGCGAACTGGGCCAGCGGGCGGCGCAGCGCGGGGTCGGCCAGGTTGTAGGCGTCCTGCAGCTCGAGGTGCATGCCGAACACGTCCGGGCGGTCCGGTGTGGCGCGGTAGTTCGGATCGTTGATGAGCGTGGCGTCACGGCGGCGCGTCATCGGTTCGCGCAGGGGCCGGCGGGCAGCAGGAAGCCGTTGCCGCCCATGCGCGTGTCGAACACGATGATTTCGATATCGCGGCGCAGGCGATAGTGCTGCAGGCCGTCGTCGCAGACGATCACGTTGCAGCCCGGGTGCGAGGCCAGCAGTGTCTGCGCGCACAGCACGCGGTCGGGGAAGACCCACACCGGCAGATCGGTGGCGCGGGCGATCAGCAGCGGTTCATCGCCCACGTCTTCTGCGCGGGAGTGTTCTCGCACAGGGCGAGGATGCTTCAGTTGCGCACCGTAGCCGCGCGAGACGATGCCCGGGCGCAGGCCGGCTTCAGCCAGCGCCGAGGCCAGCGCAATCACGGCGGGCGTCTTGCCGGCGCCGCCTACGGTGACATTGCCGATCACCACCACCGGCATCGGCAGCCGCACCGAGCGCAGCACGCCAAGGCGGAACAGCAGCCGGCGCAGCGCGCTTACCCCACCAAACAGCCACGACAGCGGCCACATCACCCACGCAAACCAGCCGCGTTGCTGCCATTGGCGGGTGACGAAGCTGGCGAGACGGTGCTGGGCGACGGGCATGCGTGATGGTGGTTGAGAAGCGATCTCTTAGCGGGCGTTGCCGGTTTGCGTGGCGAAGGTCAGGTGCGAAAGACCGGCCACTCGCGCGGCTTCCATGACATTGACCACTGCCTGGTGCGCGGCTTGCGCATCGGCGTTGACGATGACGATGGGCTCGGGGCCGCCGGCCTTGCCTGCGGCATTGCGGAGCGCATCGGCCAGGCTGGTGACATCGCGCGTGTCGAGCACCTGCTTGTCGACAGAGTAGACGCCGTTGGCGGTGACGGACACGACGATCTGCCCCGGGCGCTCGGTGGCTTTCTCGGCCTCGGCGGTGGGCAGGTTGACCTTCAGTTCGGTGTAGCGGGAATACGTGGTCGTGATCATCAGGAAGATCAGGATCACGAGCAGCACGTCGATCAGCGGGATCAGGTTGATCTCCGGCTCTTCGCGGGCACGGCGCGGGCGGAAGCGCATGGCTGTTTCCAGTAAGGCGTGGCCCGGATCAGCCGCGCCGCGGCGGCAGGATCGCGTCGAGGTACGTGGTGGACAGATGCTCCAGCTCGACCACGTAATTATCCACCACGCCACGGAAGTAGCGCCAGAAGATCAGCGTCGGGATGGCCACCACCAAGCCCAGCGCCGTGTTGTACAGCGCGACCGAGATGCCGTGCGCCAGCGCCTGCGGGTTCGTGCCCGCGGCGGTCTGGCTGCCGAAGATCTCGATCATGCCGACGACCGTGCCGAACAGGCCCATCAGCGGCGCCACCGAGGCAATCGTGCCGAGCGCGTTCAGGTAGCGCTCCAGGCGGTGGGCAACGTTCTGGCCGGCTTCTTCCACCACTTCCTTGGCGGCATCGCGCGTGGTGTTCGGATGCAGCACCACGTGGCGCAGCGCAGCAGCCAGCAGGCGGCCCAGCGGCGAGCCCTGTTCCAGCGTGTTCACCACTTCCGGTGTGGCGCGGCGCTGATGCGCGACGGCCAGCGCCTCGTCATAGACCTTGGGCGGAATGATCTTCTTGCGTTGCAGGGCGACGAAGCGTTCGATGATGAGCGCGAGTGCGAGCACCGAGGCGATCAACAGCGGCCAGATCGGCCAGCCGGCGGCTTGAATGATGGAAAACACTGGACAACCCGTTTTGTCGTTGTGGAAGGAGTGTGATTCTGATGGTGTGCTCGTGCCGTCCGCGTCCCCGAACGCTGTCCGTTGCGGCAAAAACAGGCAGCACTCTAGCGCGTCGGACCTGCCTCGGCAACACGATGGCGCAGCATCGCGACATGCGCGGGCGACGGTCAACGCGCTGTCACGAAAGAGACTGGCCGCGCAATCCACAGCCACGCGGGACAGTCTTGTGGATGGGTTGTGGACATTGCCCGAACAAGCAAACTAAGTGCTTGATGCGAAAGGGTGTTCGGGGTCTTGCTTAAAAAATATGCAACCGGCGTTTCGCGGGCCATCCATGAAAAAGCGCGCGCTGGCCCGGCAAAACGGCGGGTAATCCACACCGCTGCGGGACAGTCTTGTGGACGGGTTGTGGACATTGCCTCAACAAGCACGCTAAGTGCTTGATCCAAAAGGAAGTCCGATGACCTGCTTAAAATTCAGGCAAGGGGGTTTTTGCGGGAATTTGGAGAAGACCGCAGGCGCGCCTCCAAAAAGGGCGCGGAAATCCACACCGACACGGGACAGTCTTGTGGACCAATTGTGGACATTGCCCGGACAAGCACCTTAAGTGACTGATTCAAAAGGCTGTTCGGTGTTGCGCTTAAAAATTAAGCAGTGGCGATTCCGGCGAAAAACTGTGGAGGCGCAGTCCTGACGTGTGAGAATCGACGGCCGATTTATCCACTGCTCAGGCGTCACACCGCGGTTTTCCAGCGATGCTGTGGATAACTTTGTGAACATCCTTGGGGCGCTCGCGCTAAATGCTTGACGCAGAACGAAATTACTTGCGTTGCTGAAATTTTGACATGGGTGGATTTTTCATAAGAATCAACGGGTTGCGTCAAATGCAGAGAGCGCGTCACCTGACCTCTGTCAAGCTTGACAAGCACGTTATGCTGTGGACAGGTCGCCCACTTGCCATGCGTTGTCTCCCCTATTCAAGGTAGAAGTCGACCCAAAGCCTCATTGTTTTGCGCTGCTCGCACCACTTATGACCCCGCCGCCGTCTTCCCGCCGCCCGTTCTGGATGGATGCTTCCGCACCTACGCCCGCCCCTTCCTCGGAGATGCCGGCCGCACCTGCTGCCGGGTCTGCACCGACTCGTGGCGGACAGGAAGTGCTCACCGTCAGCGACGTCAATCGCCGCATTGCGGGGCTGCTCGAACGCAACTTTCCGCTGGGCTGGGTGCGCGGCGAGATTTCCAACTTCACGCGCGCAGCGAGCGGCCATTGGTATTTTTCGCTCAAGGACACAGGCGCGCAAATCCGCTGCGTGATGTTCAAGGGCCGCAATCAGTACGCCGATTTCACGCCGCGCGAAGGCGAGGCCGTCGAGGTGCGCGCGCTGGTCACGCTGTACGAAGCGCGCGGCGAACTGCAATTGAGCGTCGAAGCGATTCGCCGGGCCGGCCTGGGCAATCTGTACGAGGCCTTTCTGCGGCTGAAGGCCGCGCTGGAGGCGCAAGGCCTGTTCGATGCCGACCGCAAGCGGCCGCTGCCACGGCATCCGCGCGCGATTGGCGTGGTGACGTCGCTGCAGGCGGCGGCCTTGCGCGACGTGCTGACCACGCTGCGCCGGCGTGCGCCGCATGTGCCGGTGGTGGTGTATCCCGTGCCGGTGCAGGGTGCCGGGGCGTCGGAGCGCATCGCCGCCATGCTGGAACGGGTCAATGCCCGGGCAGAGGTCGACGTGGTCTTCCTGTGCCGGGGCGGCGGCAGCATTGAAGACCTCTGGGCCTTCAACGAAGAGCCGGTGGCGCGCGCGGTGGCCGCATCGGAAATTCCCATCGTGGCCGGTGTCGGTCACGAGACGGATGTGACGATCGTCGACTTTGTGGCCGACGTGCGCGCGCCCACGCCCACCGCAGCGGCCGAACTGGTCAGCCCGGACCGTGCGCGCATGCTGCGCGATGTGGGGCGTGACTGGGATGCGCTGTCTGCCCAGTTCCGCCGGCAGCTCGATCGCCGCGCGCAGACCGTCGATTGGCTCGCGCGCCGCCTGCGCAGCCCGCAGGCGCAGATGCGCGAACGCCGCACGCAACTCGCCCATCTGGAGGGCCGCCTGCGCTTTGCCCTGACCGGCCGCCTGCAGCGTGCGGAACATCTCCAGCGTCTGCTGACGATGCGCCTGTCCGCGGCGCGCCCCGACGCCACGCGAGAGCGCACGCGCCTCCAGCAAGCCGAAGCGACGCTGGCACGCGTCATGCGAGACACGCTGTCTCGCGCCCAGGAACGCCTGGCGCGTCAGCACGCCGGTCTGGAACTGCTGGCGCCGCAGCGCACGCTGGAGCGCGGCTATGCGGTGTTGCTCGATGCCAAGGGCCACGCCATCCGCGATCCGAACGCATTGCATGCCCGGGCGCGCATCGAGGCGCGGCTGGCGCAAGGCACGGCCGACATCGAAATCGCCCGCGTGCAACCGAAGCTCGAACTGTGACCAGCGCATGACCTGATAGCGGCAATGATCGCGATTCCGCACGCGTTTAGCGGGTATTCCGACTATTTAGCCTGCGGTTTGCGCCGGTTTTGCAAGTCTCCTACAATCGTCGCTCCCAACCTGTACAACCCACAGAAGGCAAGAACAATGGAACACACGCTCCCCCGCTGCCGTACGCCCAAGACGCTCTGGCGCCGCACATCTCCAAGGAAACGCTGGAGTTCCACTACGGCAAGCACCACCAGACCTACGTCACGAACCTGAACAACCTGATCAAGGGCACCGAGTTCGAGAACCTGAGCCTGGAAGACATCGTCAAGAAGTCCTCGGGCGGTGTGTTCAACAACGCCGCACAGGTCTGGAACCACACGTTCTACTGGAACGGCCTGAAGCCGCAAGGCGGCGGCGCTCCGACCGGCGCGCTGGCTGACGCCATCAACGCCAAGTGGGGCAGCTTCGACAAGTTCAAGGAAGAGTTCACCAAGACGGCCATCGGCACGTTCGGTTCGGGCTGGGCCTGGCTGGTGAAGAAGGCCGACGGCTCGCTGGATCTGGTGTCGACCTCCAACGCCGCCACGCCGCTGACGGCCGACGCCAAGCCGCTGCTGACCTGCGACGTATGGGAACACGCCTACTACATCGACTACCGCAACGCCCGTCCGAAGTACGTCGAGGCGTTCTGGAACCTGGTCAACTGGGACTTCGTTGCCAAGAACTTCGCCTAAGGCGACTCGCTCCGGCGATTCAGAAAAACCTCCGCACCAGCGGAGGTTTTTTTATGCGCGCACGCTGCCCAGCATGTCGTGCAGCTCGTGGCTCATCATCGCCAGAAAGACCACCAGGCCGATGTAGTAGACGGTGTAGGTCAGGCGAGATTCGTTCGAGATGCTGTAGTACGCACGGTTTTCCGGCGCATCCGGGTCGTAGCGCCACGCCTTCATCAACTGCGGCACGGCCAGCACCGCAATCAGAATCAGGATCGGGCTCGGCCGCCAGACGAACAGCGCCACCAGCACCGGCACGCCAAGAAACCAGATGCGCGGCGACAGCACCGCCGTAATCCGTCCGCCGTCAAACGGTGACAGCGGGATCAGGTTGAACAGGTTGAGGAAGCAGCCGGCGTAGGCCAGCGCCAGCAGCAACTGGCTGTCGGTGTAGCGCGCGAGCCCGTAGCAGAGCATCGCGCCGACCGTGCCGGCGACGGGGCCGGCCAGGCCGATATGGGCCTCGGTTTCCACATCCATCGGCTGCTCTTTCAGGTCGATCCACGCGCCCACGAACGGGATGAAGGTCGGCGCGCCCACCGCCAACCCGCGTTGGCGTGCCGCCATGAAATGGCCCATCTCGTGGATGAACAGCAGCACCACGAAACCCACCGCATAGCGCCAGCCGAACACGAAGGCATAGGCGGCCACCGACAGCAGCATCGTGCCGCCGGTGGTCAGCAGCTTGCCGAACTTCAGCCCAGAAAACAGCAGGATCAGCAGCTTGGCCACGACTTATGCGCTCGGCTTGCGCTTGAAGAACTTGGCGAGGGCCGCGCCAAAGCCTGCCACCGCCAGGATCGCCACCTTGGCGAACTTCGCCAGGAACGCGGCGATCACCGCAAACAGGCCCAGCTTCTTGGCGGCGATGCCACCGACCAGCGCGGCCAGGCCGTACTCGGCGACCTTGTCGGTCTTGGCGTTGAAATCGGTGTAGCGCTTGCCGTCTTTGAAATCGAGATCGGCGAGCAGCTTTTGCACGGCGGGTTTGTCGGCGTCGACGCGGTTGCGGCCGGTGATCAGGTTCAGGCTGATGTAGCCGTCGCGGCCCAGGGCGTAGGTGTTGTAGTTGACCGCGCCGGGGTCATCTGCCGGCTGGCCCTTGGAGCGTGCAGCCATCGACCAGATCAGGCGGTGCGTGGCGGCGTCGTAATGCGGACGCTCGACCCAGCCCTGGATTTCCAGTGCGGGGATGCCGCGCTTCTCGCGCTCCTCGTTGGCAGCAGCGGTGCCTTCCTTGAGCGATTTGTACAGATCGTCGACGTTCCAGTCGCGGGCGTCGTCGTCCTTGATGTAGCCCGAGGCCTCGTACTTGGCGACGACCATCCATTCGTCGTCGTCGCTGGTGGGCATGACGAGGCCCAGCATGTCGGGGTTGTTGCTGTTACCCATGGCGTGCATGAGCTGCCCCGCGGCCGGCTGTGGAATGAAGACCTCGTCCTTGCCGATCTTGAGCGTGGCCTGGTCACGCAGTTCGATCGACGTGGGGCCGACCTTCGCAGCGGCCTTGGCGGCGGCCCAGGCCTGCTTCATTTCCTGTTGCGGATCGCTCGCCTGTTGCGCGTGGGCGGCCGTCGCGCCCATCACGATCATCCCACCCAGTACCGCCGCGCAGGCAAGCGTGCCTGCCCAGGCGCGCAACGCGCCCTGAAACCCCTTTCCCATTGTTTCTCCCGAAGATGTTCTTGTGTGTTGATTGGCTCGATTCTTCTAATGCTTGGGCAGCCACATCAGCGGTCTGCAAGCTGGGCCGAAGCATAGCGGGAGCGGGGAGCAGGGCTGTTAATGGGCGTTAATGAAGCCCTGAGGATTACGGTTGAAGGCCCATCTGCCGCAGCAGCGTCTGGTTGTCTTCCAGGTGCCAGTTTTCGGCGATCTTGCCGTCGGCAATGCGGTACAGGTCGAAGGCCTGGAAGTCGATCGGCTGATTCTGCCCGTGCGTGCGGCCGAACTCGCCGGTGAAGTGTCCGCGAAAGCGCAGGTGAACCGAGACGCGGTCGCCGGCGACGACCATGTCTTCGATCTCCACGCGCATGTCCGGCACAGCTGTGCGGAATGCCTTGGACGCATCGAGTGGGCCTTGCGTGCCCTGCACGCGCCCGGCGGGCAGTGTGCGGTCGACAAACGCAGGCGACAGCGCTTCCGTGGCATAGCGGGCATCGCCGGTATGCCAGAAGGTGGCGTAGCGGCGCGCAGCGAGCACGGCGGCTGCGGCCTGCGGCGTGTCCGCTGCGGCGACGTGGTCTGGGCGGATGAGGTCGGCATCGGACATTGACGCAGCCGCTGCCGGCGCGATGCCGATTGCAGTTGGCAGCGTCAGCACGGCGGCGGCAAGCAGGGCGGGGCGGATGAACATGGTGAAACTCCGTTGGGGTGGCAATGCGCTGCACTGTAGATTTCCAATCGCAGACGATAAAGGGCCTGTGAGTCGATCTGGTTTCAATCCGGATTTGATGATCGATTGCCATGCCGCTCCTCCGCACGAACGCAATCGAGCGCACGTGATAGTCGGTATCGCGCCCCCGCGGCGTTCGAATGGTCCGCGCCGCGCCAGGTTTTTCTAGACTGGCCTCTCATCGAACAGACACATAAAAACAAGGGAGGGGACGGTGGATCTGAGCCATATCCTGTCGCGCACGGAGCGCGGCACGCAGGAGCTGCAGACGCGCAGCGGGCACGTCACGCATCGGCAGCGGGCGATCCTGCTGCTGGTCAATGGCGAGCGCTGCGCGGCGGACATCCTGGCGCAGTTGAGCAGCGCCGGCCCCGATATCGAAGACCGCGCCGAAGACCTCGCGCGCCTGATTGCCGACGGCCATGTCGCAAGCCGCGCGCCCATCAAGACCGCGCCCAAGCCGCCCAAGCCGGTGCAGGCTGCGCCGTTGCGCCGCGCCACGTGCGGCAGGCCTCGATTGCCGACTGGCGCCTGAGCCAGGCCGGCGCCTTCTCCGCGTTGCAGCGCTATCTCGCCGAAGGTCCGGAAGCGCCCATCGACTTTCTCAATGGCCTGGCCGCACCGCTGTACGCCGCGCTGACGACCTGCCGCAGCGAGGCATCCGCCCACGCCGTCGTCGCGTTTCTGGAAGCGCGACTGGACGAAGGCGCCGGAAATGTGACCGATGCGTCCTAGGTGTAAATACCGAATTCGCGATGGTTTCCCGTTCAATGGGAATGTTGCGTTGATGGATTGAGAAAATCGTCGCATTCTCCGTTGCAACATCACTTGACGGAGTTTCGCGATGACCGAGCCGGGGGTGGCCCCTTCGCCAGCACAATCCGCTGCCGCCACGAGCGGATCGGACCGCGTGCTGATGGTGCTCGCCACCATCGCGCGCCACGGTCGCCCGGTCGCGGCGCGTGAGCTGGTCGAACTGACCGGCCTGCCGCAGAGCACGCTGTACCGCCAGGTGGCGATGCTCAAGCGCTGGGGCTTTGTGCTGGAATCGGCCGGCACCTATGCCCCGGGGCCGATCAGCCTGCAGCTCGCACTCGGTTTCGACCACGCCTCGCATCTTGTGCAGGAAGCGCGCATCGGCATGGCCAAGCTGGTGGCGGAGTCGGGCGAATCGGTGGGGCTGGTCGTGGCCGTGAAGGACCAGGCCGTCTGCCTGGAGATGGTCGAGAGCCAGCAGTCGCTGCGCTGCTCGTTCGAGAAAGGGCGCGGCGTGCCGCTGCTGGCCGGCGCCTCCGCCAAGTCGTTGCTCGCCTTCATGCCGCCCGCTGCGGCGCGCGCCATCCTCGCCGATCTGCTGGCCATCGATGCCGACACCCAGGCGCAACTGCAAGCTGAACTCTCCGACATTCGCGCCGCGGGCTATGCGCTGTCCGAAGGCGAGGTCGACCCCGGCGTCTGGGGCGTGAGCGTGCCGGTGTTCCGGCTGCCCGGCCACGCGCTCGGCTCCATCACGTTGATGGCGCCTGCAACGCGCGTGCGGGGCAAGGAGCAGCGCTTGATCGACATGACTGTTGCAGCGGCTGCCTCCATTTCTGCGCGGCTGCAGGATCTCTGAATTTTCGATTTTTCCGATTCTTTTTTCTCACCCCACATGCATCACACAAGGAGACCACTCATGGGGAATCGTCGTCGTTTCATGCATTCGATGCTGGCTTGTGCCGTGGCGTTTTCCGCTGCGGCGTCTTTCGCAACCGCCGCGCACGCTGCTGGGGAGCCGCCGCGCGTTGCTACCGACGCCACCTTCGCGCCGATGGAGTTTGTCGAAAACGGCAAGCGCACCGGCTTTGATGTGGACCTGATCGAAGCGCTGGCCCGCACCATGGGCCGTCCGGTCGAATGGACGGACATCGATTTCAAGGGCCTCGTGCCGGGCCTGATCTCGCGCCGCTTCGACGTGGCCATCTCGGGCATCTACATTACGGAAGAGCGCAAGAAGGTGGTCGACTTCACCGTGCCGTACTACCACGGCGGCCTGGTCGCGATGGTCAAGCAAGGCAACACGGCCATCAAGACGCCGGCGGATCTGAACGGCAAGAAGGTCAGCGTGCAGGTCGGTACCAAGTCGGTCAACTACCTGAAGGAAAACTATCCGAAGGTCGAGCGCGTGGAAGTCGAAAAGAACGAGCAGATGTTCAACCTCGTCGAGATCGGCCGCGCCGATGCCGCCGTCACGGGCCGCCCCGCTGCCGCGTACTACGTGAAGGCGCGTCCGGGCCTGCGCCTGGTCGAGCCCGCGCTGACCACAGAGGAATACGGCATCGCCGTGCGCCGCGATCAGCCTGAATTGACCAAGGCGCTGAACGCCGCGCTGGAGAAGATCAAGGCCGACGGCACGTACGACCAGATCGTCAAGAAGTGGTTTGGCGCCGCTGCCAAGTAACGACCGACGGACACGCTGATGGAACTGGATTTCTCTCCTGTCTGGGCCGGTTGGACGGACATCCTGCGCGGTGCGCTCGTCACGGTTGAGGTGACGGCCGCCGCGCTGGTGCTCGGCTGCGTGCTCGGCTTGCTGATCGGCATCGGGCGGTTGAACCCGCGCCGCCGATTCATCTACGGCATCTGCACGGTGTACGTAACGTTCATCCGTGGCACGCCGCTGCTGGTGCAGCTTTTTCTGCTGTTCTTCGGGCTGCCGCAGTTCGACATCCTGCTGCCGGCGTTTGTGTGCGGCGTGCTGGGGCTGGGCGTGTATTCGGGCGCGTATGTGTCGGAAATCGTGCGCGGCGCGATCCAGTCGGTGGATCGCGGGCAGATGGAGGCGGCGCGCTCGATCGGCATGTCGTCGGCGCAGTCGATGCGCGCGATCATCCTGCCGCAGGCCGTGGTGCGGATGATTCCGCCGCTGGGCAACGAGTTCATCGCACTGATCAAGAACTCGGCGCTGGTGTCGCTGCTGACGATTCACGACCTGATGCACGAAGGGCAGAAGATCATCAGCGTGTCGTATCGCTCGCTGGAGGTGTACCTGGCGATTGCGCTGGTGTATCTGGTGCTGACGAGTGCCGCCAGCTATCTGCTCCACCGCCTTGAACGCAACATCCGTGCGGGAGGCATGGTGCAATGAACATGACGAATGCGAAGCCGCAAACGCTGAAGTCCGCGCTGGATGTTCCCATGATCCAGATCCGCGGGCTCACCAAATCGTATGGCGATCACACCGTGCTCAAGGGCATCGACTTTGATGTCGACGCTTCGCAGGTGGTGGTCGTCATCGGCCCCAGCGGCTCGGGCAAGAGCACGTTCCTGCGCTGCTGCAACGGGCTTGAAACAGCCGAAGGCGGCACCATCGACATCTGCGGCAAGCGCCTGATCGACAACGGCAAGTTGCTGCCCGACGGCGAGTTGAACCGGCTGCGGCAGCAGGTCGGCATGGTGTTCCAGTCGTTCAACCTGTTCCCGCATCTTTCGGTGCTGCACAACGTCACCGTTGGCCCGCGCATGCTGAGTGGCAAGTCGAAGCACGAAGCGGAAACGGAAGCGCGCGAGCTGCTGCAGAAAGTGGGCCTGGCGCACAAGGCCGACGCGATGCCAGCAAGTCTGTCGGGCGGACAGAAACAACGCGTGGCCATTGCCCGCGCGCTGGCGATGCGGCCCAAGGTGATGCTATTCGACGAACCGACGTCTGCGCTTGATCCGGAACTCGTTGGCGAAGTGCTGCAAGTGATGAAGCTGCTCGCCAAGGAAGGCATGACGATGCTGGTCGTCACGCACGAGATGGGTTTCGCGCGCGAAGTGGCCGACGTGGTGGTGGTGATGGACGGCGGCGGCATCGTCGAAGCCGGGCCGCCGTCGGTCATCTTTGGTGAGCCCAAGGAAGCGCGCACGCGTTCGTTCCTGCAAGCGGTGCTGACACGCGCATGACGATGACTGAAGCTGCAACGTTCGAGGCATCCATCTGGCAGGGGCGTGACGACACCGGCGAACGCGGTGACGTCACGCGCCTGTTCCAGGTCGCGCAGTCGGCTGATGCGACGACATTGTCTGGCGTGCCCGCGCTGCTGGGTTTTGCGTGCGATGCGGGCGTGGTACGCAATCACGGCCGTGCGGGTGCGGCGCAGGGGCCGCGGGAAATTCGCCGTGCGTTGGCCAACGTGCCTGCGCATGGTCTGTCGGTGCTCGCCGATGCGGGCGATGTCACGTGTGAAGACGGCGATCTGGAACGCGCGCAAGCGGAACTCGGCGACGCCGTGTGCAAGCTGCTTGATGCCGGTGCGCGACCGGTCGTGCTCGGCGGCGGCCACGAGGTTGCCTTTGGCACCTATCAGGGGCTGCGCCAGCATTGGCAGAAGCAAGGCTGGCGCGGGCGCCTTGCGGTGGTCAATTTCGATGCGCATTTCGACTTGCGCACGAGCCGCCCCGGCAACTCCGGCACACCGTTCGACCAGATCGCCGAAGACCGCGCCGCGCACGGCATCGACCTGACGTATTGCTGCCTCGGTGTCAGCCGTCTGTCGAACACGCCCGCGCTGTTCGACCGCGCCGACGCACTGCACGCGCACTACGTTGAAGACACCGACGTACAGGAGCGGCACCTCGATGCGCGCATGGCCGATCTCGATGCGTGGCTGGCTGATGCCGATCATGTCTACCTGACCATCGACATGGATGTGCTGGCCGCCGCCGTGGCGCCTGGCGTGTCCGCGCCCGCGGCGTACGGCATCACGCTGCCGGTGCTCGAAGCCCTCGTGCAGCATGTCTGCGCCACCGGCAAGGTGCGCGTCGCGGACATCGCCGAGACCAACCCCGAATACGACCAGGACCGCCGCACCGTGCGCGTGGCGGCGCGTCTGGCGTATCACCTGTTGCGTCGCTCATGAAGCTGATTCCTGCAGATGCAATGCGCCGCATGCCGTGGAAGAACGGCGGCGGTGTCACGTCCGAAATCGCCATCGCGCCGGCGGGCGCCACGCTCGACAATTTCGACTGGCGCGTCAGCACCGCGCAGGTAGATGCGGCCGGGCCGTTCTCGCGCTTTGCCGGTATTGACCGCTCATTGGCGGTGATTGCGGGCGGCCGGCTGACGATGCATCGCCCCGATGCCGAGGCGGTGACGCTGGCGCCCGGCGAAGCGCCCGCGCGCTTTCCCGGTGAAGCCGATGTGCACGCCACGCTGGATGCGCCGCTGTCGGATTTCAACGTGATGACGCGGCGCGACGCCTGGGCACATCACGCCGAGGCCATCGCGCTGGCGGCCGGTGAGCGTCGATCGCTGCCGCGCCTCCATCGGGGCATGCAATGGCTGGTGTATTGCGTGCACGGCGTATTGTCGATCGGCGTTGACGATATCCCGCAGGGCGCCGCGGCATGGCTCGATGCAGAGGGCGATGCCGATACGCTTGTCGCGCGTGTCGGTTCGGTCGGTTACCTCGTGGGCTTGTGGCCGGTCGCCTGACCTTGCGCCACATCAAACGCGTCAAAGAAAAGGGACCCCGTAGGGTCCCTTGCAAGTCTCCCGGCCAGGCACGCATGCCAAGCTCGGCAGAAGACTCTTACTTCTTCTTGTTCACGGCGTCCTTGAAGCCCTTGCCAGCCGTGAACTTCACGGTCTTGGTTGCCGGGATCTTGATGGCTTCGCCCGTGCGCGGGTTGCGGCCGGTGCGTGCAGCACGCTTGCCCGACGAGAACGAACCGAAGCCAACCAGCGTGATGGTGCCGCCCTTGGCGACGGTCTTCTTGATGTTTTCCAGCGCGGAGTTCAGCGCGCGCTCGGCGGCGGCGTTGCTCAGTTCAGCGTCTTTCGCAATGGCGGCTACGAGTTCGGATTTGGTCGTCATGTCAGTTCCCCACTTCAGGTTTGTTGGACAGCGTTGTACTGCGACCCGTTTTATATCACCGTTGCGAAGGGTTGCACATCCCCTAACTGCAAGGGTTTGCGGGCCGTTGCTTGCAGCCGACACTTGCCCCGCCTGGGTTTGCGGGCTGCTATCCGGGAAACACCTGATATCGACGGGGTTTGTTTGCATTTCCGCCAGCGTTGCACGCACCGGAAACGCACCGAAAGCGCGCAGCCAGCGCTGCAGAAAACCGGCTCCGCGGACGCCGTACACTGCACTTCCGAGCCCGTGAAAACTTCATGGAGAACATCATGTCGAGTTCGCAAATGCCTGTCGGACAAGGCTTCGCGGTCCACGGCGCAGCGCTGGAGCAGCCGCGCGGGCCGTCCGTTCTGGTGGCCGGCGCCAACGGACTTGTGGGCCGGGCAGTGGTGCGTCGTCTCGTCACGCAGCCCTGGGCGGGGAGCGTGACCGCGCTCGTACGGCGGCGCGGGGCCTTGACAGCAGGGCCGGCGATGCCCGGTCGATTGCGCGAATGCGTGGTGGATTTCGATCGCCTCGATGCACCGGAAACGCAGTCGGCGTTTGCCGTCGATATCGTCATGTGCGCGCTCGGCACGACCATCCGGCAGGCCGGTTCCCAGGCGGCATTCCGACGCGTTGATGTCGAGTATCCGGTGGAACTGGCGCGGCGCGTTTGCCGCCGGCGCGCATCATTTTCTGCTGGTGAGTGCGTTGGGCGCCGATGCGCGCTCGCGCGTCTTCTACAACCGCTGCAAGGGCGAGGTGGAGGCAGAAATCCTGTCGATCGGCTTTCCGTCGGTGACGGTGGTCCGGCCTTCGCTGCTGCTCGGCACGCGCGCAGAATTCCGGCTCGGTGAACGCGTTGCGCAGGGCCTGTCGCGCGCAATCGGATGGATGGTGCCCAGGACGTGGCGGCCGGTGTCGGCGGAATCGGTGGCGGCTGCACTCGTCACCGCGGCGCGGGTGGATGCGCCGGGTGTTCGGGTGCTGGAGAACGCGGCATTGCTGGGCGCAGAAGACGAACGGCCGGTGGGATGATCCACCGGCCGTTCTTCGGTCTTGTTTCGCCTGGGTCTATTTCAGGCGATTACTTTTCGATCGGCTTGCCCGTGCGGTCATGCATCAGCGACAGCGCAAACACGCTGATGATGGCAGCGGCCATCACGTAGTACGACGGCGCCAGCTTGCTGCCGGAACTCGCAATCAACCACGTCACGATCAGCGGGGCAAAGCCGCCGAAGATGGTGACCGCCAGGTTGTACGAGATCGACAGGCCGGTGGAGCGCACCGCCGTCGGGAACTGCTCGGCAAGCACGGCGGGGGCGGGGCCCGTGAACGCCGCCAGCAACACACCCAGGATCACCTGCACTTGCAGCAGCGTCTGCACCGTAGGGTGGACGTTGAGCCAGTGGAAGAGCGGATACGCCGCAGCAGCGATGATGAGCGCCACCGTGCCGAGCATGCGCTTGCGGCCGATGCGGTCGGACAGCGTGCCCATGAGCGGGCACAGCACGAAGATGATCGCGCCGCACAGCGCCGTCGACTGGAACGTCGCGCCCAGCGGTAGGCCAAGTTGCTGCTTCGCATACGTCGGCATGTAGAACACCAGCGTGTAGGTGCAGACCGTCCAGAGAATCGTCACGCCCAGGCCGCCGAGCACTTCGCGCGGATGATCGCGCAGCACTTGCGACAGCGGTGCCAGGCGCGACTCCTTCGCGGCCTTTTCCTTCTGCGCTTCGAACGCGGGCGGCTCGTGCAGATGCGAGCGGATGTACATGCCGACCGGCCCGATCAACAGGCCGAACAGGAACGGAATGCGCCAGCCCCATGCATCGATCTGCTCGGGCGACAGGCCATTCGTGACGATCGCGCCCATGGCGGCACCCAGGATGAACGAGATGCCCTGGCTCGCCTGCTGCCAGCTCGCAAAATAGCCGCGCCTTTCGTCTGGTGAATACTCGATCAGGAACGCCGTGGCGCCCCCGACTTCACCGCCGGCCGAGAAGCCCTGGATGAGTCGTGCGATCACGATGAGAATGGGCGCGCCGATACCGATTTGCGCGTACGTCGGCGCGAGGCCGATGATGGCCGTGCCGATCGCCATCAGCATGATGGTGAGCGTGAGCGCAGCCTTGCGCCCCACGCGGTCGGCGTAGATGCCGAGCACGACGGCACCGACCGGCCGCATGAAGAACCCCACGCCAAACGTGGCGACCGTCAGCATGAACGAGGTGAAGTCATTGCCGGTGGGGAAGAACAGCTTGGCGATGATGACGGCGAAAAAGCTGTAGACCGTGAAGTCGAACCATTCGAGGCCGTTGCCGATGGTGGCGGCGATGATGGCCTTGCGTCGGGTGGCCGCAGAGATGGCCGGTGCGGGTGCCCGATCGCCGTGGGTGGGCGCTGCCGTGGCTTGCATGGATGTGTCCTCCAGTGTTTTGTGGGCATCGCCTGCCTCGATCTCTCCCCAGCGCGGGCGGCGAAGCGGTCATGGTAAGTGATCCGGCAAGGATTTGCTGCGGCGCGGTATACGAAGTCGTTGGAATTGAGTCAGCCGAACATGGTCGAAGGCATATTCGAAACGCATATGCACATGCATCCAACGGAGCACATCATGGGCCGCGCATCGCAACCTGGCCGCCGTGCCGCCATCCTGCCGGGCGCGCTCGCCGCGACTGCGCTCCTCTTGCTGGGCGGCTGCGTGGTCGCACCGTATTACGACGCCTACGGCAACCCGATCGCCCCGACAGCCGTGGCGCCTGCGCCAGTGGCAACGTATCCGTCGTATCCATACGATCCCTATTACTACTATGGGCCGGCCTATTACCCGGCACCGGTTTACCCGGCGCCCGTGTTCGGCAGCGTGTGGATCGGCGGCGGCGGGTGCTGGGGCTGCCACCGTGGCTGGGGTGGCCGCGGCTGGGGCGGGCGCGGCTGGGGCGGGCGCGGCTGGGGACATGGCGGGGGCTGGGGGCACCGTCATTGAATCGTCATCGTCGACGTGACGAAGACGCCCATCCGGCGCCGATGAACGCCAGTTCCGCCGGCAGTTCAATACGCGTGATTGCGTAACGGCATCTGTTGCATCGCGACATACAATCCTTCGCTCTTAAAAGAAAAGCATGCGAGGAGATTGTCGATGTCCGTCATCATCGTGCTGGCTGCGCTGGCATTTCTGATGTTCGCCGCGTATCGCGGCTACAGCGTCATCCTGTTTGCACCACTGGCCGCCCTCGGCGCGGTGCTGCTGACCGATCCATCGGCCGTGGCGCCGGTGTTCTCCGGCATCTTCATGGAGAAGATGGTCGGCTTCGTCAAACTGTATTTCCCGGTGTTCCTGCTCGGTGCCGTGTTCGGCAAGGTGATCGAGCTGTCGGGCTTTTCGCTCGATCGTCGCGTCGGTCATCCGCGTGGTGGGAGCCAAGCGGGCAATGCTTTCCATCGTGCTGGTGTGTGCGCTGCTGACGTACGGCGGTGTGTCGCTGTTCGTGGTGGTGTTTGCGGTGTACCCGTTTGCGGCGGAGATGTTCCGCCAGGGCAATATCCCCAAGCGCCTCATCCCGGGCACCATCGCGCTGGGCGCGTTTTCGTTCACGATGGATTCGCTGCCCGGCACGCCGCAGATCCAGAACATCATCCCGACCACGTTCTTCCACACCACGTCTTGGGCGGCGCCGTGGCTGGGTACCATCGGCGCGCTGTTCATCATCGTGGTGGGCATGGCGTACCTGGAATGGCGCCGCCGCGTCGCGCTGCGCAATGGCCACGGTTACGACCACGGCCTCACCAAGCTGGTGAACGAGCCCGAGACGGCCGAGACCGGTGCGCTCGCGCATCCGCTCGTCGCGCTGTCGCCGCTGGTGCTGGTGGGCGTGATGAACTTGTTGTTCACGCGCTGGATTCCGACGTGGTACGGCAAGGTCGTGACCGTTGCCTTGCCGGGTTTGCCCAAGCCGCTCACCGTTGAAGCCGACAAGCTGACCGCGATCTGGGCCGTGGAGGCCGCGCTGTTGATCGGCATCATCGTGGTGCTCGTGTTTGGCTTCCGCGCTGTGAAAGACCGTTTTGCCGAAGGCAGCAAGGCGGCGGTGTCTGGCGCGCTGCTGGCCGCGATGAACACCGCTTCGGAATACGGCTTCGGTGGTGTGATTGCCGCGTTGCCGGGTTTCCTGGTGCTCGCCGATGGCCTGCGCGCGATTCCGAATCCGCTCGTCAATGAAGCGGTGACGGTGAGCACGCTTGCAGGCATCACGGGTTCCGCCTCGGGCGGCATGAGCATTGCGCTGGCGGCAATGGCCGATCAGTTCGTGCAGGCCGCGCAGGCGACGGGCATTCCGATGGAGGTGCTGCACCGCGTGGCGGCGATGGCCTCGGGCGGCATGGACACGCTGCCGCACAACGGCGCCGTGATCACGCTGCTGGCCGTGACGGGCCTGACGCACCGCGAGGCGTATCGCGATGTGTTCTGCGTGACGATCATCAAGACGCTGGCGGTGTTCTTCGTGATTGCCGTGTTCTACGCCACCGGCATCGTTTGACGCAGACGCTGCCGCAATGAAAAAGCCGACGCGCAAACGTCGGCTTTTTCATGGGCGGATACGGTTATTGCATGCTGCCCGCGGCGTCGGGCGACGCTCGCGGCAGACGCGCTGGGCTTCACCCACCAGCGAATCGCACTGGTTCGCGCGGCGCGACCAGAATGCGCGGTCTGACGACGACTCCGCCGTTGCCGTGCCTTTCCCCTTGCCGTGGCGGTGCGTGACGTGCTTGTCGACCCACTTGTCGGTCTTCACATGCGCGCGGTGGACCTTCTGCTTGAGCGTGCCGGGCGTGGCTTCCGGTTGCGCACCGGTGGCGTTGTTGTGATAGCCGGGGTTGGCAGCGGCGTCGGCGTTGCGCTGAACCTGGGTGCGCGGGCCCTCCATGGGGCTGTCGACGCCCGTCACTGCGCTGTGATCCTTCTGCTGGGCCTGCGCGGGCGCCGCGCCGATCCACGCACAGGCGGCCACGGCGATCGCTGCGGCCAGACTCGACATCTTGCGTGCTTGCATGCTCGTTCTCCTTGTTGTGAAACGGGGTCGACTTCATGGCACGCATGCCGCGTGCCACGACGTGCATCCCGAACGTCACAATAGGAAAGCGTCAACCCGGCAGACAGTAGGCGCAGGCTGAACCGCCTGTCGGACAAACGCTGTCAAGCCGCCATCGGATAGCGCATTCAGGCGCGCATGAACAGCCAGACCGTCAGGATGATCCCGACGATGACGACGAAGCCGCGCAGCACTTTTCCGGCAGCCGGTGCAGCAGCCATGCGCCGGCAAATCCGCCTGCGATGCCGCCAATGCCCAACGCCACCACGGCCGCCCAGTTCACCTGCGGCGAGAACGCAAACACTGCCACGGCCGATGCATTCATCGTCATGGCGAGCACGTTCTTGGTCGCGCCCGCCATGCGCACCTGCTGACCGGCCACCGTCAGCGCGGCCAGCATCAGGAAGCCGATGCCGCCGCCGAAGTAGCCGCCGTAAATTGCAATCGCAAATTGAGCGGTCGCCAGCGTGGCAGTCGACATGCCGGAGGCCGCGTGCAGCGGTTTGCGGCGGAAGCTGCCCCACGCAAACACGCTCGTCGCAAACAGCACGAGATACGGCACCAGCTTGGCGAAGAACGACGGCGGGGTCGCCAGCAGCAACAGCGCGCCGAGCACACCGCCCACCAGACTGATGACGATGAGTTGCTTGAGCGAGAGGTGGCGCTCGCCGGCATCGACGCCGCCGGCCAGTTTGCGCCCGGCAATCGACGAGGTGATCTGGCTGGGGAACAGCGCGATCGTCGAGGTTATGTTGGCCCCTAGCGGGTTGAGCCCCGCCAGCAGCAAGGCCGGAAACGTGATGAACGATCCGCCGCCCGCAAGGGCATTCTGGGCGCCGGCATAAACGCCGGCCGCCGCGACGAGCAGGGCGGTGGAAAACGGGAGCGTGGTCATAGATGGGGTGAGCAGCGCGGCTGGAATGACCGCGATGGTAATGGAACGCCCGCGCGTGTGCTCGTCAGCGGGGTGGGGTGTCGCTGCCGTGCCGGCGCAGCCACCATTCGGCCGCCTCAAACGCGCCCTGCACGAGCAGCGCCAGCACTGCTGCGGGGATGGCGCCTGCAAGCAGCGTTGCGCTGTCGTTGAGAGCGAGCCCGGTGGCGATGCGCTCGCCATAGCCGCCGGCGCCGATGAACGCGGCGATGGTCGCCGTGCCCACGCTGATGACCGCCGCGGTTTTGACGCCGGCCAGGATGACCGGCAGCGCCAGCGGCAGATCGACCACGCGCGTGCGTTGCGACGGCGTGAAGCCCAGCGCTAACGCCGCATCGCGCAGGCCGTCGGGCACCTGCTCCAATCCGACGATCGTGTTGCGCACGATCGGCAGCAGCGCATAGACCGCCAGCGCAATCAGCGCCGGCACCACGCCAATCGACCCGACAATGGGGATGAGCATCGCCAGCAGCGCCAGCGACGGAATCGTCTGCAGCACGCCCACCACCGCAAGAATCGGCTGCTTGATCCGGCGACGCGCGGCCATCAGGCCCAGCGGCACGCCGAGCAGCACGGCAACGCCGGTGGAAATACCGACCAGCATGAGATGCCGCTGCGTGAGCCGTCCCAAGCCGTCCGTCAGCCGAGCGAAGAACGCACGCGCCGGGGTGGCAGCCGGCACATCGCCATGCCCCGCGAGAAATTGCCGCGCTGCTTGCGAGAACGACTGGCCTTCGAGTTCGACCGCCGCATTCATCGCCACCATGTCGTCGCGCTGGATGCGTCCGGCGAGTGTGTTGATCGCCTGCCATTGCGCCGGATGCCGCTGCGCAACGTCGGCGCGGTACAGCAGCACGGCGTCGTAGCGCGGGAAGACGTGCGCCGGGTCGTCGAGCACACGCAGGTGTTCGCGGCGGATCTTCGCGTCGGTGGAGTAGATGTCGATCACGTCGACCTGATTGGCGCGCAGCGCATCGTAGGCAACGCCGTGGTCGAGGCCTGTCGGGTGCTGCGGCAATTTGTAGTGCTGCGTAATCGCTGGCCAACCATCGGCGCGACCGAGAAATTCGTGCGACAGGCCAAGCCGCAGCGTCGGATGCGTGGCAAGGTCGGCCAGCGTGCGGATGTGTTCGCGCTCCGCATCGGCGTCCCGCATGGCCAGCGCGTAGGTGTCTTCAAAGCCGAGCGGCACGCCGGCCGCCAGGCCCATCGGCGCCAGGCCGCGGTTGACGTCGGCCAGCAGCGCGGCTTGATTGGGATTGGCTGCCTGCTCGGCGGGCAGGTGCAGGATTTCAGCGGCGATGGTGCCGAGGTAATCCGGATAGACGTCGATGCTGCCGTTCTTGAGCGCGGCAAAGACGATGGCGGTGTTGCCCAGGCCCGGCACGTGTTCGGCGGGGCCGCGCGAGTTTGCCGTCTGCGTGAGGATTTCGCCCAGCACGTACGACTCGGTGAAGCGTTTGGAGCCGATCCGAGAGGGGAATCGGCGAGGGCCGAAGTGCTGCACGCCAGCCAGCCCACCGCAAGCCATGCCAGCAGGCGCCGGAGAAAGGGATGACGGATCAGTCGCCGTGTATCCAAAGTTCGTTGAGGTCGGTCAGGCCCCAGTCGCGGGGTTCTTCTCGCGAGACGATCTGGTCGCCGGTCTGCGCCAGGTCGATGAGTTCGGGCGCAATCCGTGTGCCCGACGATATCGAGAAGAATACCTTGACCGTGGGCGTGAGCAACGCGCCCGGCGCATGCCGCATGACCACCGCCAGCCGGCCGGAGCGCAGCCGGACCAGCGAGCCCACCGGATAGATGCCCACGCTCTTGACGAAGGCGTTGAACACCATCGGGTCGAAATGGTTGCCGCGCCATTCGACCATGCGCTGCACCGCGTAGGCGGCTTCCCACGCTTTTTTGTACGGGCGGTCGGACGTGACGGCGTCATATACGTCGCAGATGGCGCCCATGCGCGCAAACAGCGAGATGCTTCGCCGGCCAGCTTGTGCGGATAACCGGTGCCGTCCATGCGCTCGTGGTGGTGCAGGCACACGTCGAGGGCGATGTCGCGCATGCTGCTGTCGCCGGCCAGGATGTCGTGCCCCGCCTGCGGGTGGACGATCACGTGGCGGAATTCAGCGTCGGTCAGCGCCCCGGGCTTGTTCAATACTTCGGGCGGAATCGCGATCTTGCCGATGTCGTGCAGCAGGCCGGCAAGACCGGCGTCGCGGACTTCGTCATCGGACAGTCCCAGCTGTCGGCCCAGCGCCACCATGAGCGCGCACACGGCCACGGAATGCAGGAACGTATAGCGATCTTTCGCTTTCAGTCGCACGAGGCTGGTCAGCGCGCTGGGGTGCCGGTCGACCGAGCCGGAAATGGCCTCCACCAGCGGCAATGCGTCGCGCGCTTCGATCGTGCGGCCCATGCGCGCATCGGCAAACATGGCCTGCACGGCCACCTCCGCTTTGCAGATGAGGCGGGCGGCATGGCGCATTTCTTCCGCATGCGTGATGGCGCGGGGCGCAATGCTGGCGTCGGCCGAGCAGGCGGGCGGCGCCGGCATTTCCGGGGCCGGAGGTGCCGCATTGGCGGCGGCCACGTCGGTGCCGCGCGTGGTGTCGATCCACACTTCTCGCACGCCGCTGGCGCGCAGGCGCTGCAGCTGGGCGGCATCCTCCACGCGAAAGCGGGCGCGCCAGAACGGATGGTCCAGCCACGAGCCGACAAATTCGTCGAGGTACATGCCCACCCGCAGGTGTTCGATGGCGATGCGTTTGCGCATGTTGATGTTCAGAGATCAGTCCGCGGCGAGGCCCGTCTTTGCGCAACGGGTCCGGGAAGGCTGCCCGCCAATGGATCCATTCTCTTTTATCGGACGCGAGGCCCGGCGCCTTGAGGGGAGAAGTCCGGGCTCGCAATGTGAAATCTGCGGGTGTAGGCGAAAAAAGCGGCCAGAAGGCCGCCTCGGTAAAGCCGGTGCCGGTGCCAACTGGGGCACACGGCATCGGGGAGGAGAGTGATACGGGTGATGCTGACAGCAGGTCGACGACTTATTGGCCGTCGCTGAACGGGTCAGCCTTGCCGACCAGGGCGCCGTCGGTGTACGGATCAGCCTTGCGCAGCGCGCCATCGGGTATACGGGTCGGCCTTGCGCACGGCGCCGTCGGTGTAGACGTCAGCCTTGCGGGCGCCGTCGGTATAGGGATCAGCCTTGGTCACGGCTTGGCCGTTGGTGTACGGGTCTTGGCTTTGCACGCCGGCAGCGAAGGCGGGAACAGCGGCAACAGCGATCAACGAGGCGAGAATCAGGTTCTTGGTCTTCATGATGGACTCCACAACAGGGGTGAGCATTGCCGCAGGGCAGCTTCGCTGCGGTGCGGTAACGCGATGGCATAAGCTTAGTCGTTGCTCAGAGGGTAAAAAAGCAGTTCTATTAAACTCTTTGTTCAAAAAAGAAGAACAATTGTGACCCCTCAAGCACCGCGATCTGCACATAAGTCATTGAATTGAAATGAAAATGTGGGATGCGGGATAACCCTTAATGCGAAGGTGTGACGGCTGGCGCGGCAAAAAATTCCTGCCTTGACGCGCCGGGATTGTTGCGTCGCATTACAGACACCGGGATTCCCCTCCCCCAACCCCCCATGTGGCGGCTAAACATTCGGCGTGGATGGTCGTTGATGCAGGTACGGGCGGCGTTTTCCGCCCCTTGCAGCAGGAAGGTCATCATGTCCATCACCACCGCTTCCATCGCCCGTTTCGAGATTGACGGCGTCGCTTATCAGGCGAGGCTGTTTGCCATGCCGTTCCACGTGCCTGAAAACGGCCGCGTGCGCGCACATGCGATCGGGCGTCCGGACATGCCGTTCAGCGGTGTGCACGTGCTCGCCGGATGGCTGAAAGAGCGCGTGTTGCCCGAAGGCGTGGGCCTGGTGATGGCCGATCGCCTGTTCTCGCACGGTGCGGTGGAGCAGTGGTCGGGCGCCGACGGCGCGCGCGCCAGGTGCTGTCGCAAGTGGCGCTTGGCAGCAAGAGCAGCCATCGCCTGTGGCGTAACACCGTGGCGGGTGGTTTCCGCGACGAGACCGCGTTCTTCCTGGGCGCCGCCTTTGTGCAGACCGACGCCGCCGTCGACGACATCCGCCTGCTGGGCGACCTGATTCCGGCGGCCGAGTGGTCAAGCGTGGCCGATGCCGCCTCGACGATGATGGGGCTGCACCTGTATCGCCCCGACGAGCCCGAAACGCTGGTCAGTTGCGCGCTGCTGGCGCCGTCCTGGACGGAAGCCGCCGTGGAGCGCGCCGATGGCTACCGCGCGCTCACGCTGCTGCATTCCTTTACCGAAGACGATGAGGTCATCCACGTCGACATCGAACTGCTGCCGCCGGGCCAGGTGGTGCTGCAAGTGGAGTCGTGCTCGACGCGTTTTTCCGCGCGCTTCGACCCGGCGCTCCTGGGCCGCGACATGACCGATGCATTGCTGCGCGACGCGCTCGCTCTGCAACACGGCGATCGGAGCAGCCTCCACTAAGCTTGCCGGCGGCTTTCGCTGGAGCGTTGCACGACGCTACAAGTCGCTGCACGGCGCGCACTTCCACGGCATCATCTCGGCTTTCTGTTTTCGAAGCGCTGCCGCCCCGACGGGCGCGCAGCGTATTCGCATGCCTGCTTTGCCGTCATCCTCTTCACGCTGACGCTCGATGCCATGGGCCTCGGGCTGATCCTGCCCATCCTGCCGAGCCTGCTGCGCGAGCTGGATCACACGGGCGACATCGCATTCGAATTCGGCCTGCTCATCGCGGCGTACGCGGCGATGCAGTTTGTCTTTGCGCCGATCCTTGGTGCGCTGGCGGACCGTTACGGGCGCCGGCCGGTGCTGCTGGTGTCGCTGGCGGGCGCGGCGGTCGATTACCTCGTCATGGCACTGTCGCCGCATGCGTGGGTCCTGTACGTCGGCCGCGTGGTGGCGGGCATCACCGGTGCCAACTATGCGGTGGCGACGGCGTACATCGCCGACATCACCGCGCCGGCCGATCGCGCGCGCCGTTACGGGCTGATGAACGCGTGCTTCGGCCTCGGGTTCATCGCCGGGCCGGCGTTGGGCGGGCTGCTCGGCGACTGGTGGCTGCGTGCGCCGTTCCTGCTGGCGGCGGCGCTCAATGGCGTCAATTTTTTGGTGGCGTGCTTCGCGTTGCCGGAATCGCGCCGCGCTGAACGGGCGCCGTTTGCCTGGCGTGCGCTGCTGCCCGTGCAATCGCTGCGCCGTGTGGCGCGTGTACCGACGCTGTTGCCGTTGCTGGCTGTGCTGGCCATCATCGAAATCGTTGGGCAGATTCCGCAAACGCTGTGGGTCATTCACGGCGAAGCGCACTTCGGTTGGGACACGCGCGCCGCCGGCTTGTCACTGGCGGCTTACGGGCTGATGCATGCGCTGGCGCAGGCATTCCTGACCGGGCCGATTTCCCGCGCGCTGGGTGAGCGCCGCGCCGTCGTGGCGAGCGTGATGATGGATGTCGCGGGCTTTGCGGCGATGGCGTGGATCAGCGCCGGTTGGATGGTCTATCCGACCATGGTGCTGCTGTGCATGGCCGAGATCGGCATGCCTGCGCTGCAGGCGATGCTCTCGCGCCAGGTGGGCGAGCATGAGCAGGGCGAATTGCAGGGCGCGCTGGCCAGCCTCGCCAGCGTGGCCGCCATGATCGGGCCGCTGGCGGCCACAGCGTTTTATGCGTTGACAGCGCCGGTGTGGTCCGGCGCGGTCTGGCTGATGGGCGCGCTGCTGAACGGCGCATGCCTCATGTTGCTGATGGGCGGCGCAGCCAGGCGCCGCCCGGACATAGCGCCGTTTACTTGGCCGCAGCATTCCACGGATACGCCAGCCACGCATCGAAGCGCTTGGCGAACTCCCGCTCTCTGCGGTCTGCCGCAGCCACTGGTCGACGAAGTTCTTGAACACCACGTCGCGCGGCAGCAGGTAGGCCTTTTCGGAG